>JBILVU010000048.1:0-37808 GCA_044370285.1 Prosthecobacter sp. | reverse complement strand
CGCTTCACGAACGCCAGCTTGTCGGAGAGGCCGTTTCAGGAGTGGGGGTGACTTGACTCGCGACAGCGTCGCGGAACCGGAGCGAAGCGGAGATAGACAGCACGAAGTGCTGCCCGAAGGGTGAGCAAAGCGAATCAATGCGGCGGCAGAGGGGCGAGGTGCAGCCTTGCCCCGGCGACACCGCTGTCGAGCGCCGGAAAAACGTGATGAGGCCGGAGAACGCCGTCCGGCACACGACAGCGGTGTCGCGCCAAGGCTTGCCACCGCACTCCACGACGCTGTCGCGAATGGCGGTCACACGTGAAGGCTTGAAATCAAAAACCTGATTTGTTATCCAGAGCCACCGTATGAACCTTTTCAAACCGAAGCCAAAGCCTGCGCCGTTGTCGCTCAAAGAACGAGTTGCCGAATTTTGGAAGTGGTTTTCTGCCAATGCGGAAAGGTTCCACGCCACGATTCAGGACAAAAAGTGTGCCGAGCTTCAACCGGAGACCACGGAAGCGATGAAGAAATGGATGGGAGACATGTCCTGGGTTTATGGGCCCGGCGAGAATATGACCGGACACTCGCTAACGCTGACTGGCGAAGGATTTCTGCCGAAGCAGTTTGTCGCCGAATATTGGGCCAGTCGGGCACCGAAACTAAAGGGTTGGACTTTTTACTCATCGCGTCAGCCGTCTGAAGCAGATGGGTGGGGGTTCAAAATACATCTGCGTGACTCGAATGAAGACTTCAAACCCATCGAGTTCTGGGTCTTCCCCTATGTGAATGAGGATGAGGAGAAGATCGACATTAAAGTCTGGCATCCAAGCATTCATCGGCTGCCAGAAAACACCCGGTTCATGGCTCTTTTCCTCATTTTAGATGAGTTGCTCGGTGAGCACGGTACACAGAACTGGATCGGTGAAATCAAATTCTCTGAGGAGCATCTCAAAAAATCTATTCCAATCTCAGAACTCCCGGAGTTGATCCAAACCTTGGAGAGAGAGCATGGGTGGAAAAAATATCCGCCCACAGACACCTATTCAAGTTATGAGCTGAAACCTCAAGCGAACGAATGGCTGCGAAGTGACACCTTCGCTGGAACAACCCGCTATTTCGGTCTTCTCAGGCAGTATTTCAACGCAGAGGGGCCGTGTGAGCATCCCTTTCCGGGAGTTGGTCTGGACTATGTTTTTATTTCCATAGCCAGGTCTTACTTTCCCAAAGGAGACGAAGTGAACGCACGTGGCATCATCGAAGACGACATTCTTGCCGCATTGGAGGCAGAAGGCGCCGGAATCTCACTCGGAGGAGCTTCTGGTCATGAAAACCTTTATCTCGACT
This sequence comes from Prosthecobacter sp., assembly GCA_044370285.1. Taxonomy (GTDB): domain Bacteria; phylum Verrucomicrobiota; class Verrucomicrobiia; order Verrucomicrobiales; family Verrucomicrobiaceae; genus Prosthecobacter. The sequence continues at coordinate 36,482 of JBILVU010000048.1, read as the reverse complement.
TCGCCATTTATGATGGAGAACGTAGCATCGAAATCATCAAGTCGGTGCTCAAGAAGCACAAAGTGCCCAAGAAGACCAAAATCCACTTCTTCACCTCAGACCGAGCCAAAGAAGTGATTTCGATTTGATCGGAGTCATCACAAAAACCGCGCCGTACGGCTCACCTTGCTCTTCTTCACTTCCTGCGACGTTCCCGTTATCTTGGAGGCCGATGTCTCGCGCCAGCGTCCTGGAGTGCGGTGGCAAAGGGGCAAGGCGCAAGCCTCTTGCCCCGGCGACACCGTTTTCGAGCGCGGGAAGAATACTTTCTGGCCTTTGTGCGCCGTCCGGCACACGACAGCGGTGTCGCGCCAAGGCTTGCCACCGCACTCCACGACGCTGGCGCGGCTAAGAATGCTCAACCGGCTCCATAGAATCCATCGCTTTGCGATGGCGTTGTTCGAGCTACTTCAAGGCCATGACTCAATCAATCACATAGACGACCCACCGCTTGCGTTCCTTGTCAGCGAGGAGGAGGCATTGCAGACAACTATTCCCCAGTGGGCCTGGAACTGGTTCAACCACGTTCCCCCATCTAAATATGAGATCCGGCTTCCAAGGAGGATCAGCTACAAAGTGCTTCTTGATACGGTTTCGGATGTGCTCCGTGATACAATTCAAATCGCGCTCGCCACCAGCCATCCATCCACGCTCAGCGATGAAACGATCAAAATCATCAGGTGTCCCCTCGATAAGCCAGAGATGTCTTCGGTCAGCTAAGCCAAAACCATGCTGGGCCAGAATCAGCTTGGCTTCAGGTGGTATTGAGCCACCGACACTTTGTTCAAGATGGCTTCGTTCGTGTTCAAAGCTCGATGAGTAGAGAAGACGTTGTGACTGGATCACGAATACCGTCAATCCAGGCAGAGATATAACGAAGGTCTTCCAGCACGGTAGGAGCTTGAACCAGCGAAGAGCAAAGTGTAGAATTACTTGTGCAGGTAAGACGTAAATCACGAATACTGGGCCGCCAAAAAATAACGCTGCGAAGAAAGCTGCCCCAATTCGCTGAACCGCTGAATCATCAAGAGTGTAGTGCAAAAACATCCAAAGCCCCGTCACTCCAGTGCAGAGAAAGAAGCTTACGATGTAACTCATCCATACTCCCTCATACCATCGGAGCGTTGGTTTGGGTTGGTCATCAGTCATGCCGACATGATTTCGGATCGCCGTCGATTCAGCAATCACAAAAACCGCGCCGTCCTACTCACTTTGCTCTTCTTCACCTCCTCGGGCGTTCCGGCGGCGACGAGTTGGCCGCCTTCGGGGCCGGCTTCGGGGCCGATGTCGATGAGGTAGTCGGCTTCGGCATAGACGTCGGGGTGGTGCTCGATGACGACGACGGTGTGGCCTTCATCGACGAGACGGTGCAAGACGTCGATCAAACGGGCGACGTCGCGAATGTGGAGGCCGATGGTGGGCTCTTCGATGAGGTAGAGATTGCGCTTGCCGGCTTTTTGAATGCCTTTGAGCTGCTCTTTGATCGTTTTGCCGTCGCCGCTGCGGAGTTCGGTGACGAGTTTGATGCGCTGGGCCTCGCCGCCGCTGAGGGTGGGGCTGGGCTGGCCGAGTTGGAGGTAGCCGAGGCCGGTGTCGGCGAGCAGTTTGAGCGGTCTCGCGATCTTTTGCACGGGCGCGAAGAACTCGGCGGCCTCGGTGATGCTCATGCGGAGCACGTCGCCGATGTGTTTATTATTGTATTCGATTTCGAGTGTGGCGGCGTTGAAGCGCAGGCCGTGGCAGGTTTCGCAGTGGACTCGCGTGGTGGGCAGGAAGGCCATCTCTACTTTGATCTCGCCATTGCCGCAGCAGGTTTCGCAACGGCCGCCTTCGGTGTTGAAGGAGAAACGGCTCGCCGTGTAGCCGCGTGTGCGGGCGAGCGGCACCTGAGCAAACAGGGCGCGGATGTCGTCGAGGATGCCGACATAGGTAGCGGGGCAGGAACGGCTGGTTTTACCGATGGGGCTTTGATCGACTTCGTGGACGGTTTGGAGGTTTTCGAAGCCGCTGACGCTCTTCCAGGCCTTCGTGACCTTGATCTTGGCTTTGCTGATCTTCTCACGCACGGCGGGCGAGAGTGCGCCGTGCATGAAGCTGCTCTTTCCACTGCCGCTGACGCCGGTGAGCACCGTCAAACGAGCGAGCGGGATGCTGACGTCGATGTTTTGGAGGTTGTTCGCGGTGGCGCCGGTGACGCGGAGCCAGCCGTCCTTCGATTTCGCGGATGGCAAAGGCCTGCGACTGCCGCGTGAGGGATGCCGGAGCGGATGTTTGAGGCTTTGGCCGGTGACGCTCTGCTTCGACTTCAAAAGATGCGCCAGCGTGCCTTGCGCGACGATTTCGCCGCCGAATTTGCCCGCGCCGGGGCCGAGGTCGAGGATGGTATCGGCGCGTTTCATCGTCTCGTCATCGTGCTCGACGACGAGGAGGCTGTTTCCTTTGTCGCGCAGGGCGACGAGGGTGTTGAGGAGCTTTTCGTTGTCGCGTGGATGCAGGCCGATGGTGGGCTCGTCGAGGACGTAAAGCACGCCACGGAGGTTGCTGCCGAGCTGGGCGCTCAAACGAATGCGCTGGGCCTCGCCGCCGCTGAGCGTGTCGGCGCTGCGATTGAGCTGCAGGTAGCCGAGACCGACCTCCTGCATGAATTTGAGGCGCTGCGTGATCTCCGTGACGATGTCACGGGCGATGATGGCTTCGGTGCCGTCGAATTTGAGCTTGGCGATGAGTTTGGAGGCATCGCCCGCGGTGAGATTGGCGAAGTCTTGGATGGTGCTCTTTTGGAGCTGCACGGCGCGGCCGATCTCATTGATGCGGCTGCCATGGCAGGTGGAGCAGAGCTGGCGTGGCGCGGCGTTTTCATCGTCGTCGCTGTTGAAGCGGCGTTCTTCTTCCAACTCGGCTTCCAGCATGGAAACATCGGCGTTGCGGTCGTGGAGATCGCGTTTGGCTCCGACGTAGCCGAAGCCACGGCAGTCTTTGCACCAGCCGTGCGGGCTGTTGAAGCTGAAGAGGCGTGGATCGAGCTCCTCAAAGCTCAAACCGCAGCTCGGGCAGCTCATCTCGGTGCTGAGGACGTGCATCGTTTTGTCGGCGAGACGCAGCTTGATGGTGCCTTTGCCCATCTTGAGGGCCGTTTCGATGTGTGGACGCAAAACATCGGCGTTTTCGCCTTTGGCGACCTTGGCGATGACGGCATCAATGCTGTGCTCTTTGAAGCGTTCGAGGCGTTTGAAGCCCATCGTTGGCTTGAACTCGCCATCGACCCAAAGCGTCTCGATGCCGTGTTTCGCGGCGTTTTCGGCGACATCGGTGTGGAAGCCTTTTCGTGCCTTGATGAGCGGCGCGAGCAAATGGCCGCCGCTGGTGCGCAGGTGGCCCTGGATGGTTTTGAGGATGGCCTCGGCGCTCTGCTTTTTGACGGGAACGGCGCATTGCGGGCAGTGCTGCGTGCCGAGCTTCGCGAAGAGCAATCGCAAGAAGTGATACACCTCCGTGACGGTGGCGACGGTCGATTTGCCGCCACCGCGTGAGATGCGCTGCTCAATGGCGACGGTGGGCGGCACGCCGGTGATGAGATCGACCTCCGGCTTCTCCATCTGCTCGACAAAGGTGCGTGCATAGACGGACATGGAGTCGAGGAAGCGGCGCTGGCCTTCCGCGAAGATGAGATCGAAGGCGAGCGAGGATTTGCCACTGCCACTGAGGCCGGTGACGACGACGAATTCATCGCGCGGGATGTCGAGGGAAATGTTCTTGAGATTGTGCTCGCGTGCGCCGCGGATGCTGATCGTGTTTTTGGTTCTTGGTTCCTGGTTCTTGGTTTGGGGGGACCTGATTGACTGGATTGACCGGATTGACGAGGGAGTGAGGAGTTGGCGGAGGTATTTGCCGGTGTGGGAGGTGGGGCATGCTGCGACTTCCTCCGGCGTGCCGGCGATGACGAGATTGCCTCCGGCCGCGCCGCCTTCGGGGCCGAGGTCGAGGACCCAGTCGGCGCATTTGATGACTTCCAAATTGTGCTCGATGACGACGAGGCTGTTGCCTTCATCGACGAGGCGCTGGAGCAGCTTTATCAAGAGCGCGATGTCGTCGAAGTGGAGGCCGGTGGTGGGTTCGTCGAGCAGGAGAAGGCTGCTTTTACCGGGGGTTTGCGGTTCGAGGAGGTGACCGACGAGTTTGAGGCGCTGGGCTTCACCGCCGCTGAGGGTGTTGAGCGGCTGACCGAGCTTCAAGTAGCCGAGTCCGGCATCGATGACGAGTTGTAGGCTGCGATTGATCGCCGCGACGGCGCGATGCTCGAGGGTGGCGAACCACGGCACGGCGTCGTCGATGGTCAGGCTGAGCACATCGTGGATGGATTTGCCATGGAGCAGGATTTTGAGCGCATGCGGTTTGTAGCGCTTCCCCTCGCACTCGGGGCAGGTGACATAGAGATCGCTGAGGAACTGCATCTCGATCTTTTCGAAGCCGTTGCCCATGCAGCGCTCGCAGCGGCCTTCGCCGCTGTTGAAGCTGAAGAAGCCTGGCATGATGCCCTGCGTGGCCGCATCGTCGCACGCGGCGAAGAGTGTGCGGATGTGATCAAATGCGCCGACAAACACCGCCGGCGTCGAGCGCGGTGTGCGTGCGAGCGGTGATTGATCGACCATGACCACGCTGCCGAGTTGCTCCCAGCCGCTGATGCTGCCCACGCGGCCCGGTTCTTCTTCGCAAACCTCGCCGCGAAGCTTTTGCAGGTTCCGGTAGAGTACGTCGTGCACGAGCGTCGATTTGCCGGAGCCGCTGACGCCGGTGATGCAGACGAAGGTGTTGAGCGGGATGTCGGCGTCGAGTTTGCGGAGGTTGTTTTGGCGGGCTGAGCGGATCGAGAGGAATTTATGATTTACGATTTTCGATTTATGATTTGGGCGGGATGGTTCGACGGATGGTTTGGGCTGAAAATGGGTGAGCGGGATGCCGTTTTGCTTGGCGGTGGCTTCAAAGAGGGAGCGTGGATAGGGGTGAGCGATGACGTCGATGGGGACGATGTTGTGGTCGTCGGCTTTGGAGAAGTTTTCGGGGTTCGTGTCGCCCGTGAGCACGGAGTCGGAGGCACGATACCAGAAGAACTTGTTGCTGTATTGGCTGAGCATCATGTCATCCGGCACGCGCACAAAGCCGCATTGAGTCATGAAGGCGTTCACTTCGTCCTGTGAGGGACGACCGAGATCGACTTCGGACTGCGAGGTGACGATGGAGGCGGTTTTGCCTTTTTCTTTTTGGATGGCTTCGACGCGGATGGTGTCGCCAAAGAGGAGATTCTGGGTGCCGAGTCGCAGCAGGTACTCAGAAGGCAGGGCGTGCCGCAGAGCGAGCTTGTTGGACTTGTTATCGCTGTCCTGGTCGATCACATAACCGAACTCGCCACGATTCGTGATTTTGTGGACGATCTGGCTGCCTTCTTGGTGATAGACCTCGTGCTCGCCGCCACCGCCAATGTGGGTGCCGAGATCGGCGGGCGCGGTGGCGTGACGATTGAGAATGGCTAGCTGGTCATCGAGAAGCCTCTCTCTTTTCTGGCGGCGAGACCAGCCGAAACTTTCTTGATCAGCGCTTCGGTGGAGTTCTTCGGCGCACGGATGCGGAGTTGACGCAGCTTTTCTGGATCGGTCTCGAAGGGACGAATCGGGCGAAGGTTGCTGGAGGAGGGCTTTGTAGGCACGGCGGCGGGATTCATCGTCGGAGAGCGTGGGGAGGTCGAGGGGTTTTTCGGTGACGGTGTTGACTGGATTGACCGGATTGACGGGGCGGCGCTGCGTGGGAACGGGGATGTTTTTGCGGCCGAAAAGATAATCCCCAGTCAGCGAGCCCTTCGTTTTCGAGAGCTTCTCCAGCGGGCCGTTGAAGACGAGTTCGCCGCCTTTTTCGCCGCGGCCGGGGCCGATGTCGATGAGGTTGTCGGCGGCGTGCATGACGGCTTCTTCGTGCTCGACGACGAGGAGGGTGTTGCCTTTGTCGCGGAGGCCGTGCATGACGCCGATGAGGCGGCCGATGTCGCGGGGATGAAGGCCGATGCTGGGCTCGTCGAGGACGAAGAGGGTGTTCACCAACGAGGCACCGAGGCAGGTGGTGAGATTGACGCGTTGCAGCTCGCCGCCGCTGAGCGTGCGGGTCTGGCGGTCGAGATTCAGGTAGCCGAGACCGGCGCGGTCCATGTAGCTGACGCGGCTGGCGATTTCATCGCGCAGCATGGTGGCGGCGTGATCGCCTTCTTTGAGCGGCCAGCTTTGCACGAGCGGATGCAGATCACTCACGGGCATGCGCCAGAGATCGGCGATGGTGTGGGAGCCAATGCGGAAGGCGTAAGCTTCTTTTTTGAGGCGGCCGCCATCGCACGCGGCGCACTCGGTGTAGGCGCGGTAACGGCTGAGGAAGACGCGGACGTGCATCTTGTAGCTGCGGGATTCCATCCACTTGAAGAAACCGCGCACGCCATACCACTCGCCGCGATTGTAGGCGAGCTCGGGGTCGTCGCAGGTGCCGTTGAGGAGCCAATCGCGTTCGTCGGCGGTGTAGTCGTCGAAGGGCTTGTGGATGTCGATGCCGCGCTTGCGGGCGGCGCGTTCGAGATCGAGCTGCGATTCGCCGTGGCTGCTGCTCTGGAAAGGGCGCACGAGGCCGAGATTGATGCTCAACGACTCATCCGGGATGGCTTTGCCGATGTCGATGCCGAGTGTGCGGCCAAAGCCTTTGCAGGTGGGGCAGGCACCGAGGGGGGAGTTGAAGCTGAAGAGGCCGGGTGTGGGTGTGGGGAGGGTGATGGAGCAGTCGGCGCAGCTCCAGTCGGTCGAATAATTGATGATTTGTGATTGATGATTGATGATTTGGTCGAAGGAAACGGCGCAGTGGCCTTTGCCGTGGCGGAGGGCGGCTTCGAGGGATTCGGAGAGGCGGGATTTGGTTTTGGCTTCGAGGGTGAGGCGGTCCTGGACGACGAGGACTTGGGCGGGGAGTTTGCGGGCGCCGAGTTCGTCGAGGCGGAGGGTTTGGCCGTAGAGATGGAGGCGGAGAAAGCCTTGGGATTGCAGAAAGGCGGCGAAGTCGGCGGTAACGGCGTTTTTCGGCACCGGGACAGGAAAGAGGATCAGCGCCTGCGAGCCGGTGTGATGCGTGAGGAGGTCGTGAAGGATGGTTTCGGGCGTTTCGGGCTTCACGGGGCGATTGCAGCCGGGGCAGGTGGCCTCGGCGAGACGCGGGAAGATCATTTTGAGGTAGTCATTGATCTCCGTGATCGTGCCGACGGTGCTGCGTGTGCTGCGCATGTTGTTCACCTGCTCGATGGCGATGGCGGGCGGGATGCCTTCGATGCTGTCCACCTTCGGCTTGTCCATGCGCTCGAAGAACTGCCGCGTGTAGGGCGAGAACGTCTCCACATAGCGCCGCTGGCCTTCCGCGTAGATCGTATCAAAGGCGAGCGACGACTTGCCGCTGCCGCTGGGGCCGGTGATGACGCTTAACTGGCCGAGCGGCAGATCGAGGTCGATGCCCTTCAGGTTGTTTTGCCGTGCGCCGCGAATGCGGATGGTGTCGGCGATGAGTTTGCGGGCGGTTTTCTTGGCCATGGGGATGGCGAGATTAGCGATGCACCGGAGTGTGGCAAACCGTGCTGGAAATGAAAAGTGAGGCGTGCGTGAATCCGCCTCCTTTGAAACGACGTAGCGCGGCACTCGAAGCCGGTCTATGAGCGGCCATGAATCGTTTCGAGTTTGCGACAGCGCAGCGGATTGTTTTCGGACGCGGTGTGGTGTCCGAGTTGGAAGGCTTGTGCGCGGGTTTTGGGCCGCAGGTGCTGCTGGTGACGGGAAGTGATCCGAATCGCTTTGCCGTGCTACCCTTGGCGAAACGCTTTGCAGTGCCCGGTGAGCCCACGGTGGGCGATGTGGAGCGTGGTGTGGCTTTGGCAAAAGGTGCGGACGTGGTGGTTGCCATCGGTGGCGGTAGTGTGATCGATGCCGGCAAGGCCATCGCGGCGATGGCAACGCAGCCGGGCGATTTGATGCGCTACATCGAGGTGATCGGTGAAGGCAAATCGCTGGATGCTCCGCCGCTGCCGTTCATTGCCGTGCCGACGACGGCTGGCACGGGCGCGGAGGCCACACGGAATGCGGTGATCGCCAGCGAGGCGCATCGTGTGAAGGCGAGTCTGCGGCATGTGAGCATGCTGCCGCGTGTGGCGCTGATCGATCCCGAGCTGGCTCGCGGCGTGCCTTCGGCTGTGACGGCGGCGAGTGGCATGGATGCGCTCACGCAATGTCTGGAGGCTTTCGTGTGCTCACGAGCGCAGCCGATGACGGATGCGCTCTGCGTCGATGGCATCCAGCGGGCGGTGAGATCGCTGGAGAAGGCCTTTCGCGATGGAAATGACCTCGACGCTCGCGAGGACATGGCGCTCTGCGCTCTCTACAGCGGCATGGCGCTGGCGAATGCGGGCCTCGGTGCCGTGCATGGTTTCGCCGCGCCGATTGGCGGTATGTTTCATGCGCCCCATGGGGTGGTGTGCGCGGCGCTGCTGGCCCCTGTTTGGGCGGCGAATGCGAAGCGGGTATCGAATCGCGAGAAGTTTGATCGTGTGGATGAACTGCTCGGCGGCGATGCCATCGACTGGCTGCGAGGCATGACTGAACGCCTTGGCATTCCAAAGCTGAGTGCCTGGGGCATCGGCGATGGCGATCTGGATGAAATCGCCCGCAAAGCCGCCGCAGCGAGCAGCATGAAGGCGAATCCGGTGGTGCTTGAGCAGGACGAGCTGGTGCTGATACTTCGCGAGGCTTTATGATTCGCGAAGCGTTCTCGGAGCGCGGCGCTTCAGCGCCGCTTTCGAGCGTCATTTGACCCACACTGGCTCAAACGCATCCTCCATGCTCAAACGATCCGTTTTGAACCGGTAAATGGCCTTCACCATGGCGGGTGCGGTCTCGCGCTCAAACCAGCCCGCCGAGCACCACGGATAGTCCTTGGCATGAGTCACCAGCCCATGCTTCACCGGGTTATTGTGCGTGTAGTTCAGCCTCGCCAGGTAAGACGTGCGATGCGTGAGCAAGGTCTCCCAGTAGTTGTGCCACACTTGACGATCAGGTGTGTGGTCGAGTTTGTTGACCCAGCGAGCGAGTGGCCCATGCAGCGCCCGGATCAGCGATGGAAGTGATTCGGCATCGCTGGCATTGGAAGGTGACTTGGCGACGAAGTGGTAATGATTGGAGAAGACAGCCCAAGCTTCGAGTCTCCAGCCGAAGTCATGAGTGACGGTCAGCAAGCCTCGATGGAGCACTTCCAAGCGGGTGGGATCGCGGAAGTGGTGCTGCTTTTGGTAGGTGGACGCGGTGATAAAGTAGATGCCGGGCGCATCCAGGAGGTGCGTGGGGGCATGCGGCCAGGGCGGCGGCTGGTCGGAGCGGCGAGGTATGGCGGGAGGATTGGTTGGCGGGACGGGACGGCAAGCGATGTTTCGGTGCCCTGGGGCGTGGCGAGAGCGGCGCTGAAGGCGCCGCAGTCCGTGGACGCTGTCGCGTGAAAGTTGACGCTGGGACGGGGCGCTTATAGAGGCCCCTTCTCCACCATGAAATCCTTCCGCCTGAAACGTCTCTTCAATGCCAAGTCCAACCGCTGCTTCGATGTGGCGGTGGATCATGGGTTCTTTAACCAGCCGGGCTTTCTCCAAGGCATCGAGGATATGCGCACGGTGGTGCAAACGCTCGTGGATGCAGCCCCGGATGCCATCCAGCTCACGCTGGGCATGGCGCGGCATCTTCAGGAGATTCCCGGAAGGCACAAGCCCAGCCTCGTGCTGCGCACCGACGTAGCCAACATCTATGGCAAGACACTGCCGGAGAACCGCCGCTTCAGCCTCATGATCGAGGACTGCATGCTGCAGGCGGTGCGCTACGATGCTTCTTGTGTGTGCGTGAATCTTTTCCAAATTCCCGGTGCTCCCGAAGTGCATGCGGAGTGCGTGGAGAACATCCTCAAGCTCAAGCCGCAGGCCGATTCCTACGGCATGCCGATGATGGTGGAGCCGCTGGTGTTTCAGCCGAATGAAAAAGCCGGCGGTTACATGGTGAATGGCGATGAAACGGCGATCACCTATCTGGTGCGTCAGGCGGTGGAACTGGGCGCGGACATCATCAAGGCGGATCCCACAGACGATGTGAGCCGCTATCACAAGATCATCGAGGCGGCCTCTGGCATCCCGGTGCTGGTGCGCGGCGGAGGCCGGGTGAGTGATCGCGAGATCCTCGAACGCACGCAGGGCCTACTTCAGCAAGGTGCGGCGGGTATTGTGTATGGTCGCAATGTGATCCAGCATCCGAATCCGAAGGGCATCACGCGAGCCCTGATGGCGATGGTGCATGATGGCGCGGGTGTGGAAGAGGCGTTGGGCCTGATCTAATGGAGGAGTGGAGTGTTGGAGCATTGGCACAAGAACTCCACGTCTCCATCACTCCAATCTGGGCACAAAAAAGCCGCAGCGCACTTTCGCACGCTGCGGCGGTAACCGGGCCATTCCTGGCCCAGGTCGTTGGGTAGGGGGCAGGAATGCCCCCGTTACTTGGATTAGAATACCTCGACGCCTTCGACCTTCTGGCCGGGGATGGCGATGGGGTACCAGCCTTCGGCGTTCGGTTTGACCGGCGGCTGGCTTTCCGCGGTGATGATGGCGGGCATGTGCTGCACCTTGGAGTTCAGCGCCTGATCCCAGGTGATCTCCTGGCCGCTGTAAGTGGCCATGCGGCCGAGGACGGCGGTCATGGTGCTCTCAGCGCCGTAGTAGGCGTTGTTGATAGGCTTGTTGTTGATGATGGCGTCCTGGAGGGTGTCGTGCTCGACCTGGTAGGGGTTCGGATCGCCAGCGGTGCCGCCTTTGTTCTTCTTGCCCTTGCCTTCCGCACCAGCGTCACCACCGCGTGCGGGGCGGTATTTCCAGATGGTGTTGCCCTTGTGATCGACGGCGTAGCACTTGCCGCTGTTGTCGAGGTAGAGCTTGCCTTTGGTGCCGGTGAATTCTTCACGCACGTCGGGCTTGGTGTTGCTCTGGTGACGGCACTGGCTGTTCACGCGGACGCCGTTGGCGTAGGTGAACTCGACGTAGTGGTGGTCATAAATCTGGCCCCACTTCTTGTCCACACGCTGCTGACGACCGCCCATGCCGGCGGCTTTTTCAGGATGGCCACCGATGAACCAGTTGGCGACGTCGATGTTGTGAATGTGCTGCTCGTTGATGTGATCGCCGCAGAGCCAGGTGAAGTGGTACCAGTTGTTGAGCTGATACTGGAGGTCGTTCATCTCAGGCTTGCGGTCGCGGAACCAGATGCCGCCGCCGTTCCAATAAACCTGGCCGGAGACGATGTCGCCGATGATGCCCTGCTCCTTGACCTGCTTCAAGGCATCGATGTAGCAGTTCTGGTAACGGCGCTGGAGGCCGACGACGACCTTGAGCTTCTTCTCATCGGCCACTTTGGCCATTTCGAGCACCTTGCGCACGCCGGGGCTGTCCACAGCGACGGGTTTTTCCATGAACACGTTTTTGCCGGCATTGATGGCGGCTTCGAAGTGATACGGGCGGAATCCGGGAGGCGTGGTGAGGATGACGAGGTCGCAGGAGTCGATGACCTTCTTGTAGCCTTCGACGCCGTCGTAAATGCGGTCTTCCACCTGCACACGCTCGGCGTGCTTGTTGCGGATGTTGGAGAGGGAACCTTCGGCTTTCTCTTTGAAGGCATCGCAAACCGCGTGAAGCACGAAGTTGGCATTTGGCGTGGTGAGCGCCTGGTCAGCCGCGCCCGAGCCACGGCCGCCGGAGCCGATGAGGCCGATTTTGACGCGGTCACTACCGGCGACATTGGCTGACTGAGCGACAGTGAGGCCCGTGCTGGCGACGGTGGCTGCCGTAGCGCCTGCCGTTTTGGTGATGAAATCGCGGCGCGAGGTGGCCGCAGGTGAGTTGGTGGGTGGGTTCATGAGAGGTTGGATAACGTGTGGAGTGAGAGAGTTCTGTGCGTGATTGAGAGCGGAAAATGACGAATTCAGAATTCAGAATGACGAAGGAATGTCGAAATTTGAAGCCCGAACGAGCGGTGAGGCGGTGGTTCGGGCTTCGGGTTTAATTCGTCATTCGGATTTCCTCAATCGTCATTCGGATCAGGCCAGCGCCTTCTGGATGACCTGGATGCCTTCTTCATACACCTGCTCGGTGCTGGGGAAGAAATCACGCCAGACGCGGGTGGCGGCGGCGAGGTCCGGCAGGGCGCTGCCGAAGGCCTCGATGGTCATCCAGCCGTTGTAGCCGATCTTTTTCAGGTGCTGGATCTGCTCGGTGAGGTTGATGTGGCCGCGACCGGGCGTGCCGCGGTCGTTTTCGCTGATGTGCACATGGTTAAGCTTGCCGGAGGCAAAGACGGTGTCGATGGCGGCGAAGGGATTCTTCTCCTCGATGTTCGCGTGGAAGGTATCGTACATCGTGCCGAAATTTGGGTGATCCACGCGCTTCACGTAGCTGGCGGCCTGCTCCATCGTATTGAGGAGGTGGCTCTCGAAGCGGTTCAGCGCCTCGATGGCGCACTTCACACCCGCAGCCTGGGCGACCGGTGCGATGGCGCGATGCACTTCGGCGGCGTGGTTGAGTTCGGCTTCCGTGGGGAAGGCACCGGTGAACTGGCCGAGCACCTGGTAGTAAGGACCGCAAAGCGTCTGCACGCCGGCATTGTGAGCGCATTCGAGCACGCGCTTCAGGTGGTCGATGGCACCCTGTCGGTTCGCAGCGACGGGGGAGATGGCGTTGTGCGCTTCATCGGGCAAAACGGTCACGGCGGTGCATTCGAGGCCGTTGTCTTTGAGCACCTTGCCGATGCTGGCAAAGTGAGCGGGATTGCTCACATCGAAAATCGGCAGCTCGACGCCGTCGTAGCCGGCCTTCTTGAGTTTTTCGATGACGGGGTAATTGGCCTCGGTGACGTGGCCCGTGTAGAGAAGGAGGTTGAATCCGATTTTCATGCGAGTGGGGCCGCCAAGCTAGGGACTCGCGGCGGAATTGGCAAGGGGAGAAGCACGCCCGGCGGGCCTTCGCCGATATGGAGAATGCTGCCCACCGTCGAAAATCGCTCCCGACGTGCGTATGACTGCGCCGTGATTCGCCCCCTCATCACCTTTGCCCTCGTATCCTCCGCCCTGGCGGAGCCCATCGACTTTTCCAAGCAGATCCGCCCGATCCTGAGCGAGAACTGCTTTTTCTGCCATGGTCCCGACGATAAAAAACGCGAGGCGGACCTCCGTCTCGATGACGAGGCCGCCGCGAAGAAGAGCAACGACGGTGTGATCGCCGTGGTGCCGGGTGATCCGGAGAAGAGCGCCCTCATCCAGCGCATCGTGAGCAAGGACCCCGATGAGGTCATGCCGCCGCCGAAGCAGCACAAGACGATCTCACCGGCGCAGGTGGCGCTGCTCAAAGAATGGATCATGCAGGGCGCGAAGTGGGGGAAGCATTGGAGCTATGAGAAGGTGGTGAGGCCTGCCGTGCCTGCCGGTGAGAAAAATCCGGTGGATGCGTTTCTGGCGGCGCGCCTGAAGAAGGAAGGGCTGCCGTTTTCTCCTGCGGCGGACCGTGCCACGCTGATTCGTCGCGTGGCGCTCGATTTGACTGGGCTGCCGCCGACATTGGAGGAGTTGGCACGCTTTTCGTCGGACAAGTCAGACAGGTCCGACCTGTCCGACGTGGTCTCTCACTACCTCGCCAAGCCGAGCTACGGTGAGCACTGGGCGCGCCAATGGCTCGATCTCGCACGCTACGCGGACTCCTCCGGCTATCCGAGTGACCAGCCGCGTGAGATCTGGGCCTACCGCGACTGGGTGATTCGTGCGCTGAACTCGAACATGCCTTTCGATCAGTTCACCATCGAGCAAAACGCGGGCGATTTGCTGCCGAATCCGACGGATGACCAGCTCATCGCGACGGCGTTTCATCGGAATACGATGACGCAGAACGAAGGCGGCACGGATGACGAGGAATTCCGCAACGCGGCGATCATCGACCGCGTGAACACGACCTTCGCGGTGTGGATGGGCACCACGATGGCCTGTGCGCAGTGCCACACGCACAAATACGATCCGCTCACCATCAACGAGTACTTCCAGTTCTACGCCTTCCTCAATCAAAGCGCGGATAGCGACAAAAAAGACGAGGTGCCGCTGCACAGCTTCGACACGCCCGAGACGAAAAAGCAGCGCGAGACGCTGAAAGCCGAGATTGCGGCGCTGGAAGCCCGATTTGGCAAACCGGACGCGAAATGGCTCGCGGGACTCGACGCGTGGGATCGCGGCTTTGCGCGGGATTTGGGCTGGCAGAGCCCGAAGCCGACCAAAGTGAGCGAAAGCGGCGCGAAGATCGAAAACGATGGCCGCGTGATCCTCGCGAAAAACAAGGACACGGCGAGCTACACGGTCGAATTGCCGATCACGGGCGACAAACTGAGCGCGTTGAGGCTCGAAACGGCTCCGCAGGCCGGTTTCGGCAATTTTGTGCTCACTAGCCTGAAAGCCGAGGTGGTGCCGCCGGATGCCAAAGCAGCTCCACAGGCTCGCTTTGTGCGCGTGGAGCTGCCGGGAGCTAAAAAGATGCTGCAACTGGCCGAGGTGCAGGTTTTCAGCGGCGCGGAGAACCTCGCGCCGAAGGGCGTGGCGAGTCACAGCAGCCAGTATCAGGATGCCGCGGCGAAACGTGCCAACGATGGCAACACCGACGGCGACTACAAAAAGGGCAGCGTGTCGCACACGAGCGGGAACGACGACAATCCGTGGTGGGAGGTCGATCTGAAAGCCGCGAAGCCGGTGGATCGCGTGGTGGTGTGGAACCGGCTCGATGGCGTGAGCAAGCGTCTCGATGGTTTCCGCGTCGTGCTGCTCGATGAGAAGCGCCAGATCCTGTGGAAGAGCGATCCCACGCCCGCGCCGGAGAAGGAAAAGGCCTTTGCGGTCAGCGGACCCGTGGCTCTGAGCTTCACCACCGCGCTGGCGGACTACTCGCAGAGTGGTTTCGAGGCGATGAAGTTCCTGGAGGCCAAAAGCAAGGGCTGGGCGGTCGGTGGCGCGGCGGAAAAACCACACACGCTCACGCTTTTGACGAACTCACCCGTCGTGGTACCTGCGGGCGCGAAGCTGCGGGTGACCTTGGAGCAGAAGAGCGAGTTCAAGCAGCACACGCTCGGCAACTTCCGGCTTAGTTTCACCGGCGATGCTCGTGTGCAGCAGGCGGCGAAGATTCCCGCGAATGTCATTGCCGCGCTGTCGCAGCCGAAACGCACGCCGGAGCAGCAGAAGGTCGTCGTGGATTATTTTGTGCGAAACATCGCGAAGGAATCCGCCGCCGAGCGAACGCGACTCGCTGCGGCGAACAAAGAACTCGCCGCGATCAAGCCCGTGACGGTGCCGATCATGCGTGATCTCGATCCGAAGCAGCGTCGCGTGACGAAAGTGCAGCTTCGTGGGAACTGGCAATCGCTCGGCGATGAAGTGAATGAGGCCACCCCCGCTGTTTTCAATCCGTTGCCAGCCAACGAGCCCAAGAATCGCCTCACGATGGCGAAGTGGCTCGTGAGCCGTGACAATCCGCTCACCGCTCGCGTGACGGTGAATCGTCTGTGGGAAAGCCTCTTCGGCACGGGCATCGTGCGCAGCAGCGAGGAATTTGGGAGCCAGGGCGATCTGCCGTTTCATCCGGAGCTGCTCGACTGGCTCGCCGCCGAGCTGATGGACAGCGGTTGGGATCTTAAGCACCTGCTGAAGCTGATGGTGACGAGTGAGGCATATCGCCAAAGCTCCAAATCGACTCCCGATCTCAACGAACGTGATCCTGATAACCGTTTACTGGCTCGTGGGCCGCGCTTTCGTCCGACGGGCGAACTGCTGCGTGATCAAGCGCTCGCGGTGAGCGGTTTGCTTTCGGAAAAGATGTTTGGAGTGCCCGTGCGCCCCGTCACACCGAATCTCGGCCTGAGCACCGCGTTTGGTCGCAGCAACGACTGGACCGTCAGCACCGGCGAGGATGCGCACCGACGCAGCCTTTACACGGAGGTGCGGCGCAACTCGCCGTATGCGAGCTTCACCACCTTCGACGCTGGCAATCGTGAAGTCTGCCTGATCCGCCGCAGCCGCACGAACACGCCGCTGCAGGCCTTTGTGACGCTGAACGATCCCGTCTTCATCGAAACGCATCAGGCGATGGCGCGGCGGATCGTTTTGAAGGACGGAAAGGACCGAAAAGACGTGAAGGACAGGCTTTCGCTGATGTTCCGCATCTGTCTCTCGCGTGAGCCGACGGTGACCGAATTGACCGCGTTGACGCAGCTTCATGCGGAAAGCCTCGCGACGTATCAAAAGGACACCGCCGCTGCGACGAACATGGCCACGGACCCTCTCGGGCCTGTGGAGGCTAGCGCTGATGTCGTCGAACTCGCCGCCTGGACGGCCGTGGCGAATGTGGTCATGAATTTGGATGAGTTTTTGATGAGGAAGTGATTTAGACATTATGAGAACATTGCCGCACCCGCCAGATGCCGAAAAGGATGACGACTCCATCGAAGTGATTCGAGGATGGATTGTCGATGGAGCCCTTCAAATCTCGCTCTCCGCGTGGGTTTGGGCCGATGACCCCGCAGAGTGGGGACGCCTTTTGGCAGACTCGGCCTGCCATCTCGCGGATGCCATCTCCGGCGAAACCGGCAAAGATCGCGATGAAATATTCCAAGTGATCTCCGAGAGCCTGACACATCACTTGCAGCATCCGCCAGATAACTTGGTGGGAGAGCACGTTGATCCAGTTGAACCTTCAAAATCATCTTCAATTTGAAGTCACAATTTGTGACCTCAAACGCCAGCCGCTTGATATCACAGTTTGTGATATCAAAGCCCCGCGTTTGAAATCGCACTTTGCGATATCAAGATCCCAAACCCTTTACGCCATGAACCCCATCCACCACGACCAACTCCAGTTCACCACGCGCCGCCAGTTCCTCGGGGCGACGGGGCAGTTCAGCCTCGGCGCCATCGCGATGCATGCGATGCAGCAGGAGGCTGCGGCGATGCCGCAAGCGGCGAACCCGATGATCCCGAAGCATGGTCACCATGCGGCGAAGGCGAAGCGGGTGATCTATCTGCACATGAGCGGGGCACCGCCGCATCTCGATCTGTTTGATTACAAGCCGGAGCTGGTGAAGCGCAGCGGGCAGGATTGCCCGGATTCGATTCTCAAAGGGCGGCGCTTTGCCTTCACCACGGGTGTGCCGAAGCTGATGGGCACGCCGCGCACCTTTGCACGGCATGGCAAGGCGGGGATGTGGATGAGCGATGCGTGCCCAAACTTCCACACCATCGCGGATGAGATGTGCATGGTGCGGTCGATGACGACGGACCAGTTCAATCATGCGCCGGCGGAGTTGCTGCTGTTCACCGGGCATGCGCGGCAGGGGCGACCTTCGATGGGTTCGTGGGCGACGTATGGCCTGGGTACGGAGAATCAGGATTTGCCGGGCTTTGTTTCGCTCATCTCCAGCGGCACGCAGCCGAGCGGCGGGCAGGGCTGTTGGGGCAGCGGTTTCATCCCGAGCGTGTATCAAGGTGTGCAATGCCGCAGCAAAGGCGATCCCGTTTTGTTCGTGAGTGATCCGGCGGGCATGAATCGCGAGATGCGCCGCAAGACGCTCGACACGCTGCAAGCGCTCAATCAGCAGCAAGTCGCCGAATTCGGCCATCCGGAGACCGTCACGCGCATCGCGCAGTATGAGCTGGCGTATCGCATGCAAACGAGCGTGCCGGAGGTGATGGACATCTCGAAGGAGCCGCCAAACGTGCTCGAAGCCTATGGCGCAAAGCCGGGCGAGGCGAGCTTTGCGAACAATTGCCTGTTGGCGCGTCGTCTGGTCGAGCAAGGCGTGCGTTTTGTGAATCTCTTCGATTGGGGCTGGGACTTCCACGGCACGGGTGAGGGCAACGGCATCACCACCGGTCTGACGAGCAAAATGGCAGCCACGGACAAGCCGGTGGCCGCTTTGATCAAAGACCTCAAGCAGCGTGGTCTGCTTGATGACACGCTGGTCATCTGGGGCGGTGAATTCGGCCGCACGCCCTTCCGCGAGGGCCGCACGGCCGCCAGCAAGGTGCTAGGCCGGGATCACTACCCGGACTGCTACACGCTCTTCATGGCAGGCGGCGGCGTGAAGGCCGGATTCGACTACGGCAGCACGGATGAACTCGGTTTCAGTGTGGCGGAGAACAAAGTCCACGTGCATGACTTCCAGGCGACGGTGATGCACCTGCTCGGTTTCGATCACGAGCGGCTAACGTATCGCTTCCAAGGCCGTGATTACCGCCTCACGGACATCCACGGGCATGTGGTGAAGGATTTGCTGGTGTGAGCCTTGCCTGCGGGCGTGGAGCCTGCATGATGGGCGTTGATGATTTTGTTCTTCCAGCAATGGCGCGGTGAGCTGCTGAAGCTCTTCGCCCGACGCCGCACCTACATTGGCTTCGGGGCTTTTGTGCTGCTGCAGATCGTTGTGTTTCTTGTGGTTAAGCGATTCGGTCTTCCCACTCAGCGATTGATCGCAGGCTCGGGTGAGAATGTTGAATACTATCTTTCGGCTTTGACCGTCGCGAGCTTTGTTCTGGGTGTTTCTGTTTTTCTGTTGGGTGCTCTGTTTCTAAGCCTTGTGGCAGGTGATATTGTCTCAAAGGAAAGTGAAGACGGTCATCTCCGTCTGCTACTGGCCAGACCGGTCAGCAGGTTTCGCCTGCTTTTGCTCAAGTATCTCACCTGCACCGGCTATGCGGTGTTCTTGATCTTGTTTCTTGCCGCCGCAGCCCTTCTCCTCGGCATTGTGCTTCGTGGCTGGGGTGGTGGATACTTCGCGGTTGTCCCGGAAGTCTCGGTGGTTGCCTTTTACGATTGGGAGCCGGGACTTTGGCGCTACGCCTTAGGTTCTCTCGCTCTCGGTATTAGCATGACGACCATCAGCAGCATTGCGTTCTTCCTGTCTTGTTTCCCAATCAAGCCTGCCGCTGCCACCATCAGTGCTTTGGCGTACGTCATTGTGGATATGATTATGCGCACAGGTGGCTTCATGGAGAATCATGAGCATTTACTACTCACCAAGCACATGGCGGCGTGGGGTCGGGTTCTTGCCGAGACCATCGACTGGCCGCTGGTTTGGCGTAGCTACGCAGTTCTTTTCGCCACCAACATCACCCTCTTTACCCTCGGCTACGCGGTGTTTGAATCCCGCGATCTTAAATCATGAATATCATCAACAACGTTCGCCAGCTTCGCTCCTGGACGAGCATCAATCGCGGCACTCGCTGTGTCTTCGTCCCTACCATGGGGGCGCTTCATGAGGGCCATGCGGCTCTCATCCGTGCTGCTCGCGAGCTGGCCGGGCAGGCGGGTAATGTCATCGTCAGCATCTTCGTGAATCCCACGCAGTTCGGGCCTGGGGAGGATTTCTCGAAGTATCCCCGCACCCTGATTGAGGACCTCGGCCTCTGTCGCGACAACGGTGCGGACGCCATCTTCGCCCCGAAGGCTGAGGATCTGTATCTGGCGGATCGCAGCATCCAGCTTTTCGAGACCAGCCTGTCGAAGACGCTTTGCGGAGCCAGCCGCCCCGGTCACTTCGACGGCGTCTGCACCATCGTGGCCAAGCTCTTCAACCTCGTGCAGCCGGATGACGCGGTGTTTGGCAAAAAAGATTACCAGCAGCTCGCCATCATCCGCCGACTGGTTCGGGATCTCGATTTCAATGTCGTCATCCACGGCATCGAGACCGTGCGTGAGGCCGATGGTCTGGCGATGAGCAGCCGGAATCGCTATCTCACCGAAGCAGAGCGTGCGCAGGCCCCGGTGCTGCGAGCGGCGCTCACAAAAGCTCGTGAGGCTTACGTCAAAGGTGGCGAGCGGGATGGCAAGGCTCTCCAACGTCTCGTGGTCGATCAAATCGCCACTGAGGCTCCTGCGGGCCGCGTGGACTATGTGGAGGTTGTCGATGCCGCCACGCTGCAAACGCCCACCGAAGCCACCGAGCTTGTTTTGATCGCCGTGGCGGTGTTTTTCGGCTCGGCGAGGTTGATTGATAACATTGAACTGAAATAACCCAATGAGTGAAAAACATGTGATCATCCTCGGCGGCGGCTTTGCCGGTCTCGCCTGTGCCAAAGGTCTCGATGATGAGCGCTTTCGCGTGACGCTGGTGGACCGCTGGAATCATCATCTGTTTCAGCCGCTGCTGTATCAGGTGGCTACCGGCGGGCTGGCGATGACGGAGATCGCGCAGCCGCTGCGCTCGATCCTTTCGGAGCATAAAAACGTCACGACGATCATGAACGAGGTCACCCGCATCGACGTGGAGGCGCGGCAGGTGCATCTGAAGGACCGCGTGCTGGATTATGACTTCCTCGTGATCGCGATGGGGGCGAAGACGAGTTACTTCGGCCATCCCGAATGGGCACTGCACACGCTGGGACTCAAAAGCCTCGACGATGCGATGGCGATTCGCCGAAAGGTGCTGCTGGCCTTTGAAAAAGCGGAGTCGTCCGCTGATCCGGCGGAGATCGAGCGGCTGCTGACGATGGTGGTCGTGGGTGGCGGACCGACGGGCGTGGAGATGGCGGGTTCCTTGGCGGAACTGGCGAACGTGGTGCTCAAAGATGATTTCCGCCGCATTGATCCGGCACAGGCACGGGTGCATCTCATCGAAGCGGGGCCAAAGTTGCTGCCGATGTTTCCCGGCGAGTTGCCGGAATACACGCGCAAGCGTCTCGAACGCATGGGTGTGACCGTTCACCTCAACTGCCCGGTGAAGGATGTGGGCGCGGGCTTTGTACTCGCGGGGGATCAGCGACTCGAAACGGACCTCGTGGTGTGGGGCGCGGGCGTGGAGGCCAGCGAGGTCACGCGGACGCTGGCGGGCATTCCGCTGGATCGCGGTGGTCGCATCGAGGTGCGGCCGGATTTGAGTCTGCCGGGTCATCCGGAAGTTTTCGCGGCGGGTGACATCGCGAGTTTGACGGATAAAAACGGCGTGAAGGTGCCGGGCGTGTGTCCGGCGGCGATTCAGATGGGGCAGTTCATCGCCAAGACGATCCTCGAAGAGCCGCTGGGAGATTCACGACCCGCGTTTGGCTACTGGGACAAGGGCAGCATGGCCACCATCGGCCGCAGCGCGGCGGTGGTGAGCTTTGCCGGGATGCAGGTCAAAGGCTTCATCGCCTGGCTGATGTGGCTCTTTGTGCATCTGCTCTTCCTGATGGGCATGCGGAATCGTGCCTCGGTATTCCTACACTGGGTGTGGTCCTATTTTACCTGGCAGCGCGGGGCGCGGGTGGTGCAGTCGTCGTCGTGAGGAGGACACGCCGGATGGGCAAACTGACGTTTGCCGCTACGATGGCGCTCAAGGTCGTCCCGTAGTGGAAGTCGTCAGACTTCCCTGGAAGCGATGGTCACAGAATCGTTTCGCATGTCCCGATGGTCGAAACTGGACAAGACCTTGAGCTATGGCCAACTCGCCTCGCTATGCTTCGTTCTCGTGCGCTTGTTCTGGCAACGCTTTGTTGTCTCACAGCAGCGTGTCGTCCTACCCAGGTGAAATCAACGAATACACGGGCGGTCCAGGAACCGAACATCGTTTGGGTTCAACTTCGTGGTGCGAACGTGCTAGTGCCAAATAAGGATCAGGAAGAATGGAATATTCGGGAGGCGGTCATTTGGCACAGGCTACTCGAACTGGCTGCCTGCAAGCCGCAGCGTCAGTTAGAGTGTCTCCTGAGGATTTACAGGACCCCAGAAGAAGAGCATTCCAAGCAAAGCATCAAAGCGTCACCTTCGGGACATTCCAGTTGGGCGTTGGCAATCCAGCCTCCCCCGCCTCCTCCTCCTGAACCCGTTCGTCTTCAACCGTCAGCGGAGTTTCTGCAGCGATTCGCCAGTCATAACTCGATGATCATCAAATCTATTTCTGGAGGGGAAGAGGTTTCCGCCCTTGGTGTGACAGACTCTGTTCTGGGCGAGAATCAGGCGATGATCGATGTCGGCGATATTCTTTGGCTTGGACGAACTCAGGTTGAGGTGTCTTCCAATGGGAGCACTTACTATCTTTGGAAAGTGGGTGGAAATTGGCAGATCTTTGGTTTGGAAGCTGGAATCTGCGCATGCGAATGAACGGCATGCTTTTGGAAAAAATCGTTCACTTCGCGGCGAGCGTCTTCTTCCACTCCTTCGGCGCACCGGGAAGGGTCTCGGCGAGGATGCGGCGGATGTGAGTGCGTTCGCTTTCGCCGAGGTAGGGGTAGCTGCCGGAGGTGTCTTTGCCATCGAGCACGTTCCAAAGGCGGGCGAGGACGGTCTGCTTCAGCGGCGCGGTAAGGTGCTGGAAGGTGAGGGAGTAGATCATGTAGCTGCAGCGATGCTTGAAGAGGCGGTTGAGGAGCTGGAAGTCCTTCAAACTGCGACCATCGCTGCTCTGCGGGGCACGTTTGACGAAGGCGGTCTGGAAGGCGGGATCGCCCTCAATGCCGCCCTCGGGTAAAGCGGCTTCGTCTTTGAAGAGCAGCGCATCGAGCACGTCCTCGGCGCAATGATCAATGATGCGGCGGGCGGTGCCGGTGGGCTGGGTGAGCACGGGCTCGCCCAGCTCACGCTGGAGGCTCGTCTGCATGTGCATGGCCCGCATGGAGGTGTGGTTGGCCTTGGTGAGGACGTTTTGCACGCTCGTCTGATGCTCCAGGACCATGAGGGCGACGATGTCACTCGTTTTGCGTTTGTAGGGGGAGGTGTCGAAGAGCTTCGTGAGGCTGGTGACGTTTGCTCCGGCCTTGAAGTCGATGTCCACGCTTTGATCTTTGTTCTCGATGGCGGTCACGTTGCCACGATGGAGCACATCGCCATGCCTGCCGGTGACATACCAGCCGCCCCAGCGATCGCTGAAGGGCGTGGTGGTATCCACGACGGTGCTGCCCTGGCTCATGATGGGGTGGCCTTCGGGGCCGGGAAAGACGGAGCGCACGAGCACACCGGGCACCTCGGGCGTGAAGGGGCCGCCGTGGCAGCTCAGGCAGCTTTGATCCCGCTCAAAGTGCAGGGGCTTCTCCGGCTCGGTATCGGGATCGAGGAGGTAAAATATGGGGCCGAGCTTGGGATCAATGGTGGAGATCTCGAGTGATCCGCCGACGCTGTAACCCACATACGCATTGTCGCCGAAATAGATGACGCGGGGCGTTCGCGGGCTGATGCGGTCGTTTTGCTTGCTGGTCTTGGAGAAGACCATGACCTGCGATTCCGGCGGGATGCCGAATTCCTTCAGCAAGCCCTGAAGCATGCTCCACGCATCGGTGCGGTCGATTTTGACCTTTCCGGCGGCCATGAGGCGCTCGAGGCGTTGCGCGGCATCGTTGGGCGTGGTGTCGGAGTAGTGGATGGGGGCGTTTTCGTATTCGTTTTCGGCCTGCGCGGCGGTGGCGAGCAAGGAGAGCGTGACGATGCTGCGTGTCAGAAGCGTTTTCATGACGATGGAGAGATCAAAAGGCGCTGCATGCGGGAGCCATCGGTGCCGGCGACAAGATCACGCAGCGTGTGGCGATCCAGCGTTTCAAAGAAGGCATTCACGGCTTGGGCGAGAGCGCCTTTGAGGCGGCAGGAGCCGTTGATGACGCAGGTGTTGTGCTCCTTGTCGAAGCACTCGACGAGGGGCGGCATACCTTCCGTGCGGCGCACGACCATGCCCACGCGGATCTCCTCCGGCTTCATGGCCAGCGAGATGCCGCCGCCGCGCCCGCGGCGTGTTTCGAGGTAACCGAGCTTCGCGAGGTAGTTCACCACCTTCACGAGGTGATGGCGGGAGATGTTATAGGCCTCCGCCACCTCGCTGAGGGAAAAGCTTTCGCCCTTCAACGCGGCAAACATGAGCACGCGGAGGGAATAATCGGTGAAGAGGCTGAGTCGCATGCCCCGGTTTACTCCCAGGCGGCGGCTAAACTTGCACGCGCCGTGCATCTTTGATGAACTCACGCCAAACGAGGCGCAGTGGAGGGCAAGATCGGGTGGGACGCGGGGCGATGGAGTGGTGGAGTAATGCAGTGGTGGTTGGGCTGCGGAGCCCATTGCTCCAATACTCCACCATTCCAACAAAAAAGCCCGGGCATTGCTGCGCCGGGCTTGGTGGGGAAAATCGAGCGGGTGGCTCAATGTTTGCAGGTCTTGCAGTCGGTGGTCTTCTTGCTGTCGCAGCAGGCGGAGGTGCCGGTTTTGCAGCATTCCTTCTTCGGAGCGAAGATGCAGGACTTGCAGCTCGAAAGGCTGAAGACGGCGGCGACGAGGGCGAGGGTGGCGAGTGATTTCATGAGTGTGGTAGTGCTGTTGGCTGAGATGAAGCGGCCGGGCATGGCCGGGTTCGCTGATGGATACGATCATGCCAAGCAGGCTTTATTCCTGGCAAGCACGAAATCTCAAGAATGGGCCGGTTTTACCTTCTCGGCGAGTTCGCGGGTGCGTTTCGCCAGCTCCATGCGGTGGCCGATCTCCCAAATGCCCCAACTGGCCACATAACCCACCACGGCGCAGATGGCACCGAGCACGAGGCCACCGATGAGCATCACGGGCGCGTGCTCTTTCAGCACCATCCAGGCCTCAATGGCGGAATCCGGCAGGTGATCCGGGAAGGGCGTGGTGGGCACAGCGGTGTAGAAGCTGAGGAACCACTTGCCGATGGCATACTCCGCCGAGGCCAGCAGCGGCACGGTCACGGGATTGCTCACCCAGCACATCGCCAGGGCGATGGGGATGTTCACCCGGAAAAGGGCGCACAGGATCGTGGCCGTGGGCATCTGAACGGGGAGCAACTGCAGCGTGATGAAGGAGCCGACGGCCATGCCTCCGGCAAAGGTATGCTGCGTGGGCTTCCACACCCGCTTGTCGAGGAAGTGGCGGGCGAACCAGCGCATCAGCGGGCGACGGCGTAGCTTGCGCGGGTGTTTCAGGAAACGATAGGTTTGGAAAACCGACCGGCGAAACCAGGCTTGTAGTTTAATCAGCATCTCAATGTTTTCCAAGGAAGGTCCAGGCCAGCAAGCCGCCACCGAGAGCGATGCGATACCAGGCAAATCCGTTGAAGGTGTGTGACTGTACGAAGCGAATGAGCCATTTCACCACGACGAAGGCGGAAATCGCCGAAACGAGCGTGCCGAGCGCCACCATGCTCCAGTCTTCGCCTGCTGCTTCGCCGTCTTTGAAAGCGGAGAGGATCTTGTAACCACCCGCCGCCAGCAGCGTGGGAATGCCGAGCAGGAAGGAAAACTCCGTGGCTGCCGGTCTCGCGATGCCCAGCGCCATCGCCATGAGGATGCTGGCCCCGGAGCGTGAGGTGCCGGGAAACACGGCCGCGAGCAATTGAGCCGCGGCGACGGCGATCACGACTGTCCAGGTGATCTCCGTCACACCTGAGCGGCCTTTTTGCATCGCCTCCAGCGCGAGGATGACAATGCCGCCGATCAACGTGGCCCAGGCGACGGGTGGAATCGTTTCTGGCAGCTCGATGTCGAGCTTCTTGATCACGAGGCCGCCGGCGGCGGTGATGAAAAAAGCCACGGCGAGCTTGGCGAGGTAGTCCTTCGTGGCCGGATCACTCAGCGAGGTGGCGAGCTGCTTCACACGCTGCGTGAAAACGGCCAGCACCGCCAAAACAGCGCCGCTTTGGATCACCACATTGAAGAGATCGCTCTTCGCTGGCAGCCAGCCGAGGTTCTGCGGGATGAGCAAATGCCCGGTGGAGGAGATGGGCAGGAATTCGGTGACACCTTCAATGATGCCGAGGAGGATGATCGCGAGCCAGTCGGGCATGGGCGGAGGTGGTGAAAGCAGGGTGCGGGCGAGAAAGCGCTGACTTTCCGCTTCGCCAGCCATCTTGCAAGGTCGTAGTCCGCGAGTCCACTCGCGGCGAACGTCGTTTGGTGAGTTTTCAGACGCAAAGCCCGATCGTGCCCCCAAGCCTCCGCGCTGGCGCTGGAGCGAGAAGTCATCCACTTACTGTCGCGAGAGGATTCCCTTCGGGGCTTCGCAGCGCGGACTATCGGCTACTTCTTCGCGAAGAAATTCGCCAGATTTTGAAGCTGGCCGCCGCTGGCGGGCCGCATGGCGGCCTGGATGATCTGCTCTTGCAGGGCGCAGAGCTCGCGGATGCCTTTGCGGCTCACTTCGAGCATCGAATCGAGCTGCGGCTGGGTGAAGGTGGATTCTTCACCGCTGCCTTGGATCTCGACGAAGTCGCCGTCTTCGGTGAGGACGACGTTGCAATCGACATCAGCGGCGGCGTCTTCGACGTAGCAGAGATCGAGCAGCGCTTCACCCTTCACGATGCCGGCGCTGACAGCGGCGACTTTCTTCTTGAGTGGCTGGCGGGTGATCTTGCCCTTTTCGAGCAGGCGATTGCACGCGATGGCCACGGCCACGCAGGCTCCGGTGATGGAAGCGGTGCGAGTGCCGCCATCGGCCTGCAACACATCGCAGTCGATGTTTAGCGTGCGGGAGCCGAGCTTTTCGAGATCCACCACTGCCCGCAGGCTGCGGCCAATGAGCCGCTGAATCTCCGTGGAGCGGCCATCGGGCTTGCCACGGCTGCTTTCGCGTTCTTTGCGGTCCAAAGTCGAATACGGCAGCATCGAATACTCCGCCGTGAGCCAGCCGCCTTTGACGTTTTGCACCTTCATCCAGCGCGGTACATCCTCCTGAATCGTGGCGGCGCAAATCACGCGTGTGTTGCCAAAAGCGATCAACACCGAACCAGCGGCGTGCGGGGCGACATCGACGATGAAGTCGATCTGGCGGAGTTGGTCGTGCTGGCGGTTATCGGGGCGGGGCATAAAGAGGTGATGGGTGGTTCGGGTTAGCCACAGAGGGGCCCCCTCTGGAGAGGTTCAACGTGACGACCGCAACAGTTAGTCTTGCGAGGGCGGAACAATCTGGCAAACGGAAGTAAGACGATCACGACACCTCACTCGCGGTTCCAAGCTTAATGCTTAACTGCGTTCGAAGCTCTTTGTTTTGTTTTTTATCATTCAGAAAAGCTAAAGCCTTGGCCGGTGCAGGCTTCATTCCAGAGCATAATTTGGCGTAAAGATCTATAACCTCATGCCGCATGCATAGCTTATTCCGCTTGTCGCAGAGCATCTCGATCACATGGTTTTCGACCCACGTCGGCTCCTTCCAGTTTTCGCATACGACGCGCAGGAATACCACACGAGCATCCTTTTCACTCCGGTCAGAAAGGATCTTTTCAAAGAGAGCTTGTAGCCACTGGGTTGGACCAAACACGTCCAACAATCGGAACGCAGCTTGTTCTCTGGTGTACTCAGCATGTTTCCGGCTGAACATCACGAATGCGAGGGTGGCACGAATCCAATCGCTATCTTTCCAGTAAGTCGCCAACGATCGTATGGCGTAAAACTGCACATCACAGTGTTCTTTTGGATCCGTCACGCGGTCCCGGAGATATGCGGAGAGCCATCCTTCTTTATGCCAAAAGGACGACAATCTGGATTCGGCTCCCGTGCGAACAAAGCCGTCTTCTGTCTTGTTTTCCAGAAGCTTTCGAAAGATTTCCATCATCCACGGCTCACGAGGCCAGTAGTCCGCCAAAGCACTCATAATCAAACTGCGAAAATACCACTCGAATCTCGGTTGGATTAGAACATCACAAAGAATCTCGCGAAGCCAGCATCTGCCCTTAGCTTTACAGACTAACATTCGGAGAACTATGATCCGGTAGTGCTCGGGCTGCCGTTTGTTGGTCAGGTGTTCCACCAGCCAAGCTGTCAGCGCTTGACCAGCCTTATCATCGTCGAAGTTGTCAGATGGCAACGAGAGGAACGCTTCTCTAATCGCATCGGGGATGAGAATTAAGAAATCCCGATCAAACTTAACAGATTCTGTTGTGAACAGCTCGACTTGCATCGGCGCATTTGGCGGTTCGGATTAGCTGCAGAGAGGCGGAGGAGCAGAGGATTGGATACTCAGAAAACTCTGCGTCCTCTGCCTCTTAGCTCCTCTGCGGCACAATCGAGCGTCCCCAGCCTTACTTCGGCTGCTGCATCGCGATGCAGTGGAAGGCACCGCCTTCGGTGACGAGGTCCTTGGCCATCATGGAGATGATTTCGCGACCGGGGAAGCACTCGGCGATCTTGTCCTCCGCAGCGGCATCCTTCTTCTTGTTGCCGAAGAGGGGGACGATGACGGCGTTGTTGAGGATGAGGAAGTTCGCGTAGCTGGCGGGCAGGCGGCTGAGGCGCCAGTCCTTCATTTCGATGGCCTGGGGCATTTCGATCTCGATGATCTCGAGCTTGCCACCGTCGGGAGACTTCACGTCGTCGAGACGCTCGCGGATTTCCTTCAAAACTTTGTGGTTCGGGTCGGTGTCACGCGGCTCGACCATGCAGATGACGGCGTCTTCACGCACGAAGCGCACGAGATCGTCGATGTGGCCGTCGGTGTCGTCGCCTTCGATGCCTTTTTTGAACCAGACGACGTCTTTGACGCCCAGCATGGCCTTCAGCTCCTTCTCCACATCGGCCTTGTTGCCGGGTTTGCCGCCGTGGCGGTTCGGATTGAGCAAAACGGACTCGGTGGTGAGCAGGGTGCCCTTGCCGTTCGTTTCGATGGCACCGCCTTCGAGGATCATCGAGGAGGTGAAACGCTCCATGTTCAGCACCTTGGCGGCCTTTTCCGGGATGCCGTTGTCGAGGTCCCAAGGGGCGAATTTGCCACCCCAGGCATTGAATTCCCAGTCGGTGATGGCCAGCTTGCCGGTTTCGTTGTGCTTGATGAAGATCGGGCCGTGGTCGCGGCACCACACGTCGTTCGTGTTGTGCTCGTAGATATCCACCTGGGAGAGATCGCCCTCGTTGTCGGCGATGGAGAGGCGGATGTTCATGTGGGCGAGCATCGGGGCATTGATTCGCACGCGCTCGTAGCGGCTGATGACGCTGGCGATCTCGCCAAATTTGTCCTGGAGCTTGTGGAAGGTCTTGGGGCAGCTTTCCTTGTTGGAAGGCCACGAAAGCCAGATCGCCTCCTGCGGTTCAAATTCGGCGGGGAGACGGTAGTTCTGCGGGTAATTAGCTTTGCTCATCCAGGTAGCGTTTGGTCAGGGGTGCGTAGGTGTCAATGCGGCGATCACGGAAAAACGGCCAGATGCGGCGGAAGTCCTCCACGGCCTGCAAATCACAGTCCACAATGAGAATTTCCTCATCCGTGATGCTGGCCTTTGCAACGATTTCTCCATACGGATTCGCCACAAAGCTCTGGCCCCAGAATTCGCTCTGCTGCTCGGTGCCCACACGGTTCACCGCGGCCAAAAAACAGCCGTTCGCTACCGCGTGGCCACGCTGCACGGTCTCCCAGGCGCAGTGCTGGGCCTTACCGAGGGCTGCTTTTTCGCTCGGCAGCCAGCCAATGGCGGTGGGATAAAAAAGGATCTCCGCACCCATGAGCGCCGTCATTCTCGCCGCCTCGGGATACCACTGGTCCCAGCAGATCAGCACGCCGATGCGGCCAAATTTGGTGTCCCACACGCGGTAGCCGAGGTCGCCGGGCGTGAAGTAAAACTTCTCCTCGAAGCCCGGGTCCTGCGGGATGTGCATCTTGCGGTATTTGCCCAGCACCGTGCCATCGGCGTCGATGACGGCCGCGGTATTGTGGTAGAGGCCGGGGCCGCGTTTTTCAAAGAGCGGCACGATGATCACCACGCCCAGTTCCTTCGCCAGCGGGGCCAAAGCCTCCGTCGTGGGGCCTGGCACAGCCTCCGCGAGGTTAAACAGCTCCGTGTCCTGCGTGATGCAGAAGTAGGGGGTGTTGAAAAGCTCCTGCAGGCACACGATTTGAGCGCCACGAGCCGCCGCATCGCGGATGAGCTGCACATGCTGGCGCAGGCTTTCGTCTTTGGAGGAAAAGGCCCGGCTCTGAACCAGGCCGAGGGTGACTTTCGACATAGGACGGCGAGCTATGAACGTCCTCGCGGAGGATGCAAGGAACGTCTGCGCCACTGTCTCCCCCTTCCCCTTGCCTCCTTGACCCTTCAACCGCCCCCGCTACCATCCGCGCCCTCTTTCCCATGTCCGCCGTCCCCACCGCCGCCCAGATCCGCCAGACCTTCCTCGATTTCTTCAAGTCGAAGCAGCACACCATCGTCCCCAGTGACAACGTGGGCTACACCAGCCGCGACGGCGCACGCATCTTCACGAACGCGGGCATGAACCAGTTCGTCCCCATCTTCCTCGGCGAGCGCAGCGCGGACGTGGACACCTGGCCCGGCGTTTTGGCCAAAGGCCTGCCCACACGTGCCGCCGACACGCAGAAGTGCATCCGCGCCGGCGGCAAGCACAACGACCTCGAAGACGTGGGCCTCGACACCTACCACCACACCTTCTTCGAGATGCTCGGGAACTGGTCCTTCGGCGACTACTTCAAAAAGGAAGCCATCTCCTGGTCCTGGGAGCTCATCGTCGAGCGCTTCAAATTCCCCCCGAGCCGCGTCTTCGCCACCATCTACCAGCCGAACAAAGACAAAGGCGACCCCGCCGACCGCGATGAAGAAAGCTGGAACCTCTGGGCCGAAAAATTCCGCTCCGTCGGCCTCGATCCCGACATCCACATCGTCAACGGCAACAAGAAGGACAACTTCTGGATGATGGCCGACACCGGCCCCTGCGGCCCCTGCACCGAGATCCACATCGACCTCACCCCCGGCCCCATCGAGCTGAGCGAGGACCGCCAGCGTGAAGGTGCCAAGCTCGTCAATGGCAGCGACGCCAGCTGCATCGAGATCTGGAACAACGTCTTCATTCAATACAACGCCAACCCCGACGGCACCTTCACCCCGCTGCCCGCGCAGCATGTCGATACTGGCATGGGCTTCGAGCGCCTCACCAGCATCATCCAGGGCACCAAAAACTTCACCGACTTCGAGACCGCGAAGATCAGCAACTACGACACCGATGTCTTCAAACCCATCTTCGATGAGCTGACGAAGCTCAGCGGCAAGCACTACCAAAGCACGCTGCCAAAGGCGAACGAGCAGGGCCACGTCATCCCCGTCACCGAGCAGGAAAAGATCGACGTCGCCTTCCGCGTCATCGCCGATCATCTGCGCACCCTCAGCTTCTCCATCGCCGACGGCATCCAGCCCGGCAACAGCGACCGCAACTACACCCTCCGCCGCATCCTCCGCCGCGCCGTGAAGTATGGCCGCACGCTGGAGTTCAAAGAGCCGTTCTTTTATAAGCTGGTCGATGTGCTGGCTGCGCACATGGGTGATGTGTTCCCTGAGCTGCGTGTGAAGAAAGATCAGGTCAAAGCCGTGCTGAAGCTGGAGGAGGAAGCGTTTAACCGGACGCTGGATAAGGGTATTGAGTTGTTTGAGGTCGTCGTCAAAGCTGCCAGTCAGGATGTCAGTGCAGGTGATTGTGGTGGAACCACAGTACAAGGCATCACGAAGGAACCTCTTCATGCTGTCACATGGGAGAGTGATGACACCGGTAAAGTGACTCGCTCTCTTACCGGTGACGCCGCATTTGTGCTCTACGACACCTTCGGCTTCCCTCTTGACCTCACTGAGCTCCTCGCCCGCGAACGCGGCTTGACCGTGGACACCGCAGGCTTTGACAAGCTCATGGACGAGCAGAAGCAACGCGCTCGTGAAGCCGGTCAGAAGAACAAGCAGGTCGTCTCCGTCAGCGAGATCGAGACCAAGGACGCCACCAAGTTCCTCGGTTACGACGCGCTCGAAACCGACGCCAAGGTGCTCGAAGTCGTCGCCATGAAGGACAAGACGGCGGTGGTGCTCGACTCCAGCGTTTGTTACGCCGAAATGGGCGGCCAGATCGGCGACAGCGGCCAGATCATCATCGGCGCGAACGCCTTCCCCATCTCCAGCACGACGAAAGTCGGCAACACCTGGCTGCACTTCATCGAAGGCGAAGACGCCCCCGCCGTCGGCTCCAGCGTCCGCGTCGCCGTCGATGCCACACGCCGTCACGCCATTGAGCGACACCACACCGTCACGCACATCCTGCATTGGGCGTTGCATGAGGTCGTCAGCCAAGACGCCACGCAGAAAGGCTCCAACGTCACGCCGGACAAGCTCACCTTTGACTTCAACAGCGCCGCTTTGACCGCCGCGCAGCTCGCCGACATCGAAAAACTCGTCAACGAGCGCATCGTCGCCAACGACATCGTTTCCTGGACCGAAGTGCCCTACACCGACGCCAAGGCCAACAGCGGCATCATGCAGCTCTTCGGCGAAAAATACCCCGAGAACGTCCGCGTCGTGCAGATCGGCGGCAAAGCGCATGCGCTCGATGGTTGGAGCATGGAACTCTGCGGCGGCACCCACACCCGCCACACCGGTGAGATCGGCCTCTTCCGCCTCGTCGCCGAAGGCGCCGTCGCCGCTGGCGTGCGCCGCATCGAAGCCATCGCCGGCCTCGAAGCCTACAACGCCGCCAAAGCCGATGCCGACCTTTTGAAGCTCCTCGCCGGCAAAGTCAGCGCCCAAGGAGCCGCCGACCTCGAGAAGAAACTCGATCAAATCCTCACGCAGCAAAAAGAGCTCGAAAAAGCCCTCAAAGCCGCTCAGCAGCGCGAAGCCAGCGGCAAAGCCAAAGACCTCCTCGCCACCGCCGAAGGCCACCTCATCATCGCCAACCTCGGCGACGTGGATGCCGACTACGCCATGGCGCTCAACGACGCTCTCAAAGGCCAGTTCAACGGCATCATTGTCCTCGCCGCCACCGGCGGCGGCAACGTCACCCTCATGGCCAACGTCGGCAAAGAGCACCAGTCCAAGGTCCAAGCCGGCAAAATCATCCAAACCATCGCCCCCATCGTCGGCGGCAAAGGCGGCGGTAAGCCGGACTTCGCCCGCGGCGGTGGCAAGGACGTGAGCAAGGTCGATGCGGCGCTCGCGGAAGCGCGGAAGCAGATTGGGTAATGTAGTCCCGCCTTTAGGCGGCTCTGGGCGAGGGGTGAAAACGCGACTTGTACAGAACCGGCTAAAGCCGGGACTACAATACGGGTGCATGGACGTCGCGATGCGCTCGTGATTTCAAGAACGGGCTTGCGAGACGCATAAGCCCAAGCTGAAATCGACGCATGTATGCTTGGAGACAGTGGACGCCAGAAATGCGGGCGGAGGTTTTGACGCATCGGCAACGTCAGGGACGCCCGTGGCACGGTCCGCCTCATTTCACGGGGCAGCAGACCCATCAGTATCTCATCACGGGCGCTTGTTTTGAGCATGCGCCCATCCTTGGCGCCAGCCCTGAGAGGATGGATGCATTCGCATCGCGCTTGCTCTCCACCTTCGAAGCCGCGGAAGCGGTTGTACATGCTTGGTGCGTTCTTCCGAATCATTACCATGTGCTTTCGACCATCCCCGATCTTCGCGGGCTGATCGCACAGATGGGAAAACTGCATGGCAGCACCTCGTTTGCTTGGAATGGCGAGGATGCTGAGCGTGGACGTCAGTGCTGGCATCGCGCCACGGATCGTGCCATGCGAAGCCTAGAGCACTTTTGGGCCACCCTGAACTACCTCCACCACAACCCCGTGCGTCACGGCTACGTCTCGAAATGGCAGGACTGGCCGTGGTCGAGCGCGAGGGAGTATCTCGCCAAACAAGGCACCGACGAGGCCGCGAGAATCTGGAAGGCTTTCCCCGTGCTCGATTACGGCGCAGGCTGGGACGACGCGAGTTTGTAGTTCGGGCTTCAGCCCGTTCCGGGAGTTCCCAATCACGGGCTGAAGCCCGAACTACGAACTACCTCGCATAAATCGCACTCAGCCGGATCTCAGATCGTTTGGCGCCTTCAAACAAAACCCGTAGCCGCACCTTCTCGGGCAGCTTTTTCAAGTCTCCGAGGTCCAACGGCACCTGAAAGCCGCTTTGTCGTGTTTTCGCGCCAAAACCTGGAACGGGCCTCTCGAGCGCATCGATCACTTCCACACGCAACACAGCCTCCTCGCTCAAACCATCCACATTCACGAAAAAGCCTTCCTTCGGCCTCGAAACAGCGGCGGTGACGAGTTCCGCCGTCACCTTCGGCATCTGATAGTCTCCCGGCCCTTCGCCGCTCGCATCGAAAACCAGAGCGCCCATTCGATCGCGAGGCCACGACGCGATCCCGACGCCTCCGCGCTTCACTTCCGGCCCGCCAGTGGCCCGCGGGTCCCAGGAGCCGTAATAGACAAACGTCTTCTCGCCGATGTTCTCGAAGCCCTGGCCTTGGATGATGCCGCCTTGGTCCCATTCACCATCCTTGCCACGCTCCAGCATCGTCCACTCATGCTGCGGCTCGCGGAAGGTGTGACCATCATTCGACATCACAAAGCCCAGATCGACCGACACATCCTTCCACGCCGCCGCGCCATGCCAGCGACCATACACGCCTAGCAACACATTCCCGCGAGGCCACACCGCGATGCCTTCATGATTCTGCTCCCCCTCGCGACTCTTCCCTGCACCGAGATACGCATGCTGCGCCGTTCGCACAAAGGCCAGCGTGCTGGTGGAGGACCAGTTCACGAAATCCGCGCTGCGATGCAGCCGCACCACCCGGCCTTGGTAGTGATGCGTGTGTGGCATCGCGTTCTGCGCGGTGAGAAAATGCTGCCCGTCCCACTGATACAATCCGCAGGCCGGCTCCAGATGAAAGCCCGGCACCAGCAGATCCTGCTTCCGCAGCTCACCTTTGACCGGCTTCACGTCCTTCACAGGCCGCCACGTCAGCCCATCCGCACTCACAAAAGGCAGCAGCGTGCCGAGACGCGTGTGATGCCGAAAATAGACATGCGTGACCATCTTGTAGCGTCGCGAGGCATCGGGATCGGCGTCATCCTTGATCACCTTCAGGTTCACAAAACCCCAGGCCGCGCCCACATCCACAAGGTTGTTCTTTTTGCTGCCGCGAAACTCTACCAAGCCCAGCTCCGGCTTCACCCACGTCACGCCGTCCGTGCTCTCCGCATACGCTGCTCGCCAGCGCTCCGAGGCCACCGCACCTTTCCCAGCATCATCAAAGGCCACATACCACATCCGGTATTTGCCGCCGTCTTGGATGATCGAGCCATAAAACTGCACGCCCTGCGCATCCACCGTGCCCGGCGCTCCACGCTTCACCACGGGATTGCCTTCAAACCGCTCCGGCTGTCGCATTTCGAGCTTCAAATTCTGCGTGTGCGGAATCGAGACGTTGTCGAAAGCGAACAGCGTGGTCGCTTTCGTTTCATCGAACAGACCCGCTGCGCCCAGGTGGGCGGTGGTGAGGACAAGAGCGGCAATCAACGGTTTCATGGTTGTTTCTTCTTTTTCGCCTTGGCTTTCTTGGCGGCACCGGGGTCGATGAGCGTGACGGGTTCGCCTTGGAGCAGTGGTTTGCCAAAGACGGTTTGGGTATCGCCTTGCTGCTTCATCCAGGTGTCGAGGTCGTTGCGCATGGTGGTGAGCCGCTCGGCTAGTTTCGGATCGGTGGCGAGGTTGTGGAGTTCGTTCGGATCGGTGGCGAGGTCGTAGAGTTCTTCGGCAGGACGTGTGGTGTAGCGCTGCACGGTGGCTGCGGCGGCGGGGTCGTTTTCGGCGGCGGTGAGCCAAGTTTTCCAATACAAGAGGCCACTGGGGCCGGAGGAGCGTGAGATGTGGCTGTGATGCTGAAACTCGGGATGGAGATTGCGGATGTATTTCCAGTTCTGCGTGCGGACGGCGCGGATCGGATAGACGTTGAAGTCTCCATCGCCGCTGTGCGTGGCGAAGATGCGGTCGCGATGCGTGGTGGCAGTCCCGCGCAGGATTCCGGCGAAGGATTTGCCGTCGATGCCATCAGGGACTTTCCCGCCGCCGAGTTCGATGAAAGTGGGGAGCAAATCCGGCCAGCAAACCAGCGCATCACTGGTGGTGGCCGGTTTCAGCGTGCCAGGCCAGGCGATGATGAGCGGGATGCGGATGCCGGCATCGTAGAGGTTCCATTTGCCAAAGGGCCACTGGCCGCCGTGATCAGCGGTGTAGATGAAGAGTGTGTCGCCAGCGATTTTCTCGCGAGCAAGGGTGCGGACTTCGCCGAGCAGCGTGTCGGACTTGGTGATGTCGGTGAGGTAGCTCGCCCGTTGCTCACGTGTGACGGCGGTGTCCACATGTGTGGGCGGGATTGTGACCTTCGCCGGATCGTAGCTGCGTTCTTCGCTCCACGGCACATGCGGATGCCGTGTGCCGACGAAAAGACAGAGCGGCTTGTTCGATGTGCGCTCGCTGAGGAACTTCGCCACCTCGGCCGTGTCGGAGATTCCCACGGATGGCCCGATCACGGTATCGAAGTCGTAGAACTTGGCCCAATCGCTG
>JBILVU010000265.1:0-3680 GCA_044370285.1 Prosthecobacter sp. | reverse complement strand
AAAGACCGCCAGGACGGCACCACCGCGCAGATCAGCACCCAGATCAGCACGAACCTCACTTCCTGGACCACCCGCACACTCTCAAACCCCGGCTACCCCGACCAAACCTACGAAACCGGTGCCGAAATCGGCAATGCCCACGGACGCATTATGCAGCGCCGCCTGCGCATTCCAAATGCTGGCGTGGTGGGCGCGGCATTCGCTCGGTTCAGGCTGAATTAATAATGCAAAAATATTGCAACAGTCGCTTGCACCCTGACGAACTTCGCTCATTTTCATTCACCCTTATGAAAACCTCGCTCCACACTCTTGCCCTCGGTCTTCTGCTCTCTGCGGGCTCTGCCTCCGCAGCCGTTTATTCCCTCGGTCACGCCGATTTCGGCATCGGCTATGACGGTGGCTTTGAGCTCCATCACCATGTGCATGCTGGCTCGACCGTGAATGGCAGCGCCATCCTCGCAGATGCGGAATTTGCTCCTGGCGATCTCACCGTGCTCGTGCCCTTCATCACCGAAAACCGCCCTGCTGGTGCCGGATATGATTTCCTCGGCGTCAGTTCCGGTATCCCCGTTTGGACGCTGCCCGAGGTCGAAAACGTGAGCAAACCCTTCTACGGCCTCGGCTCCGAGGAACTCGCTCCGGGTGACTTCGTGGGCCAACTTACGTTTCAGCTTCTCAGTGTCGTCAGCTCTCCCGTTGGCGGTGATTTTTCACTTTGGCAGGACAATGGCGGCTCTCCCATCGTGCGTTTTGCCACCTCTAACGGCGTGGACGGTTCCGATTCCTTCCTGCTCACGCCTGGTGGCCACGAGCACTACAACTGGAGCTTCACCAAGCCAGGCATCTACCAGCTTGAATTCATGGTCAGTGGCACTCACGGCGTCGATGGCTTTGGCGAGGACATCCAGACCTTCACTTTCCAAGTCGTCCCAGAGCCTTCCAAAGCTCTCTTCGCGGGTCTTGGTCTCGGCTTTGTCTTCTTCCGCCGCCGTCGCCCAGTGAATAACTAAGTTGTTGGCTCGCAGCGCGTGCCTGATTCAGTGCCTTCGATTCGAGGGCGGTTTCCTGCATGAAGAGTTGAAGTGCTGCACCGATTGCCAATGTGCCGTCGAACCCGGTGAAGATCATCAATTCAAACAAGCGGAGGTCATTGAATATGCTGTGGCAGCGTGAACCCAATCGTGTCGAGCCTTTGACGGCACCTGCATCGATCACCCGAGGTCACCTCAACGATCTCAGCACGGGTCTTGGCCAGCAAATGTTCTTCTGGGGCCGCGATGTGCTCACCGATGGCAATCTGCTGGTCAGGAGCGGCTTTGAAAAACGCCGCTCGGAGGGACTACAGGCCACCAGTTGCTACTGCAAGGCATGGGAAGGCGGCGTTATCGAGCTGCATGGTGCCTGCGCCGGCTGGTATCCCTGCGAGGGCGGCCAATGCGGATTCCTTTTCATCCGCAACGCGAGGCGCTGTTACGTCCACCACCGCACCACGCCCGTCACTCCCGGCGAGTATGACTTCAAAGAATTCGACAGTCGCAATCTCACCGAACTCACCCGCAGCAGCCGCCTCTTCACCGCCTGGCTGGCGGAGTATGAGGCCTGGATCGCGAAGCAAATGGGCCGTGCCTACCGCGAGGAATGCCACGCCATGTTTGCCAAGCTCCCTACCTCCAAACCCTGGCTGGAACCCGAAAATGCCCGCCGCTGGATCGCCACCTTCGCCGCCGGATCGACGGGGCTGCCACGGGCCAAGTCATGGGTAGCCCATTAATCGCAAAACGATTGCTATTGTAACCTATTTCAGCCAGAACAGCGGCCCGCTATGAGCCGCCCCATCCTTTTCATCCTGCTTACTGCTTCCCCGTCTCTTGGCGCAGCAGCCACATCGTCACGATCTGGCGCACAACCACAAGGACGAGGTGATCCCGCTCGACGAGGTCATCATTTCGGCTCCGCTGGATCGTCCGCTTTATCAGCAGGCGCAGGCAGCCTCGATTTTGGCCTCCGATGCGCTGACGCTGGGCAGTGAGGCTTCGCTGGGACAAACGCTCAGCCGGGTGCCGGGCGTGAGCAGCACTTACTTTGGGGCGTCCGCCACTCGGCCCATCATTCGCGGCCTCGAAGGAGATCGAATCAAGGTGCTGCAAAACGGCCTGAACACCATCGATGCCTCGGCGGCGAGCCCAGACCATGGCGTGAGCTTTGATGTGTCGAATTTGAAGTCCATCGAGGTCGTGCGGGGTCCGGCGACGCTGCTTTACGGCTCGAATGCCATCGGCGGTGTGGTGAATGCCATCGACGGTCGCATCGTGGATGAGAAGCTGGAGGCGGGCACGATTCGCGGCTCGCTCGGCAGCCGGTTTAGCAGCGTGGATCAGGGCTACGCCACGAATTTCATGCTGGAAGGCGGCCTCGGTCACGGGCTGGCCTTTCACATCGAAGGCTTCACCCGTGCGGCGGAGGACTTCCGCGTGCCGGGTGAGCTGCGTTCGAGTGCCTTTCAGGAGAGGAACCCGCTGGCGGCAGGCACGCCGGAGCCGCGTGAAGTCGTTCCCAACAGCTATCTGCGGGCCGAGGGGCTGAGCGGCGGCCTGAGCTATGTGTGGGATGAGGGCTTCATCGGCTTTTCGTGGTCGGAATATCACTCCCGCTATGGCTCCACGGTGGCGCAGGATGTTTTCATCGACATGAACCAGACCCGCCTGGATGTGCGTGGGGCGTTTTATAACCCGCTACCAAAGATCAAAGAACTCAGCTACCGCTTTGCGTGGTCGGACTACGAGCACACGGAGTTCGAGGGAGGCCAGGACAACACGGTCTTCAAAAATGACGGCTACGATCTCCGCGTGGAGGCAAAGCATGAAAAGATCGCCGGGCTGGAGGGTGTGATCGGTTTTCAATCGGACCGCAGCGATTTTATGATCAGTGGAGAAGAGGCCTTCATGCCGCCTTCGATCACGCAGACGAACTCGGCCTTCTTCTTTGAGGAACTGGCAGCCACCGAAAAGCTTCGTTTCCAGTTTGGCGGACGTTACGACCACATCGATGTGGATTCCGTGCAAAACGATGTCTTCGGCCCCGCCATCCATCGGAACTTCGACAACCTGAGCGGGTCCATCGGCGCGGTGTACACGCCGAATGAAACCTACGCCGCAGCCTTGACCCTCACCTACGCGGAACGTGCGCCGACGGCCCAGGAGCTTTTCGCCAATGGCGTGCATGCAGCCACAGGCACCTTCGAACTCGGCAATCCGAATCTCGGCCTCGAAAGCTCCCTCGGCATTGATTTGAACCTGCGCAAGCGCACCGGCTGGGTCACCGGCGCCATTGGCGGCTACTACACGCGCTACAATGGCTTCATCGGCCTCTTTCCCACCGGCGCGGTGCGGGTGGTTGGCGGGGATGTCTTCAATGAATTCAGCTACAGCAGCGTGGATGCGGAGTTTCTCGGTGGCGAGGTGGAAGCGCAGTTCCACCTGCTGCACCCGCTGGAGGGCACGGAGGCCGATGCTCCGCGCACGAATCTGCACTGGGAAGTGCGTGCGGATGCCGTGCGTGCCCGCAATGCGGAAAGCGGCGGTTCCCTGCCCCGCATCCCGCCTTTCCACCTCACCAATGCGCTCGTCTTTCAGCGTGGTGGCTTCACCGCCCGTCTCGAAGGCATCTACGCCGCGCCGCAG
>JBILVU010000148.1:0-13245 GCA_044370285.1 Prosthecobacter sp. | reverse complement strand
TGCTCATGTCCTCCGCTTCGCTGAATGGCGGAAGTCTCGATCTCAGCGCGGGATTGAACATCGTGAACTCCCGCGACGAACCAGTGACGCATCTGCAATACCTACTCACGCAGATCATCGTCATCGCCCACTACCTGCGGCTCATGCTCTGGCCCTCCGGGCAGAACATTGATCCTGAATGGGCGACTTACAGCACGCTGCTGAGTTGGCCGGTGGCTGGCTCGCTGCTCCTGCATCTCGGCCTCATCACCCTCGCCACCTTTGGCTATCGCCTCATGCGTGAGGTGGACTTCCGCACACGGCTCGTGCTGGCTGGGGTGCTGTGGTTTTACCTCGGCATCTCCATCTCCTCCGGCCTCGTGCCGCTGCCGGACATGGTGGCTGAGCACCGCAGCTATTTGCCCTCGGCGGGTATCTTCATTGTGCTCGCCTGCCTTCTCGATGCGCTGCGTGGAGCCTTCATGCAGCGCCCACGACTCGTGCATGCCCTTACTGGCTGCGTTTTACTCGCTCTCTCGGCGACGACGGCGATTCGAAATCTCGTCTGGAGCAGCGCGGAGACGCTCTGGGCTGATGCCTCGGAGAAAAGCCCTGGAAAATACCGCGTGTGGAGCAATCTCGGCGTGGCACTTACGGTCAAGGGGAGTGAAAAGGACGCTGCCGAGTGCTTTCGCAAGTCCGTCCTGATCGAGCCTGCCTTCTCCAATGGCGTGCTGAATCTATCCAACTCGCTTCTCCGTCTCGGACGTCCGCAGGAGGCCATCAGCGAGATCGACCGACTGAATGAGCACAGTCCAGAATCGGCGACTACTCCCGCCATGCTCTACACGAAAGCGCTCGGATTATTCCAAACTGGCAAGAAGGATGAGGCAGCCGAATTACTCACGGCGGTGCTGGAGAAAGATCGCAGCAATGCCTTTACGCATCGCCTGCTCGGCATCATTCGCGCCGAACAAGGGCAACTTCGGGAGTCTCTCACCCACTTTCGTCAGGCCAGCGCGATGCTCCCCGCTGATGCGAATCTAAGGGAGAGGGTGCGGAAACTGGAGCAGCACCTCGCCAGCAACTGACTCACTCCTTCACCCGGCCCGGCTCGCGGCTGCCGCTACCGGTTGGTTGCTTCATGAGGCTATCACCCAACTCAGTGCGCATGGTCTGCGCATGCTTTTGAAGCTTCGCCACCTCATCGGGATGCTCTGAGGCCACGTTCTTCGACTCGCTGAGATCGGTGTAAAGATCGTAAAGCTCCGGCTGCTCGATGCTCTGCTGTTTGTAGAGCACGGGAATGCCATTTTGAGCCTTTTCGGTCACACCCGTGATGCTGCGATACTTGTGAGGGAGCTGCAGCTTCCAGCGCCCGTCGCCGCTGGTGATGGCCTGGAGCTGGTTTTGCTCGTAGTAAAAGGCATAGAAGTCATGTGGGTTCACCGCACCTTTTTCACCGGCGACGATGGGCCAGCAGTTCAGGCCGTCGATCTTGTGATCGGGCAGTTTGGCTTCAATGACATGGGCGATGGTGGGAAGGATATCGATGGTCATCATCATCGCGTCCGTGGTGGTGCCAGCGGGGATCTTGGCAGGCCATTTCATGATGCCGGAGACACGCGTGCCGCCTTCCCAGCAGCTTCCTTTGCCCTCGCGGAGAGGGCCGGCGCTGCCAGCGTGGTCGCCGTAGCTCAGCCACGGGCCGTTGTCCGAGGTGAAGATGACCCAAGTGTTCTCTTCGAGCCCGTTTTTCTTCAGCGTGTCCACAATCTGACCCACGGACCAGTCCACTTCCATCATCACATCTCCAAAGAGACCCTTGCCGGACTTGCCCTTGAACTTCTCGCTCACAAACAGCGGCACATGCACCATGCTGTGCGCTAGGTAGAGGAAGAAGGGCTTGTCCTTGTTCTTCTCGATGAAGTTCACTCCACGGGTCGTATAGTCCGTGGTGAGATGGGTCTGATCCTCTGGCGTGATTTCTTCATCCACGACACGG
Source organism: Prosthecobacter sp. (assembly GCA_044370285.1). GTDB lineage: Bacteria > Verrucomicrobiota > Verrucomicrobiia > Verrucomicrobiales > Verrucomicrobiaceae > Prosthecobacter. The sequence continues at coordinate 11,261 of JBILVU010000148.1, read as the reverse complement.
TCGTTTTCGATCATCGGCAGCTTTGGGTAACTGCCCTTCTTCGCCTGCGGATGGTAAGGCCACATGTCGTTCGAGTAGGGAATGCCGTAGTATTCGTCGAATCCATGCTTCACCGGCAAAAACGGGGGCAGGGAACCGAGGTGCCATTTTCCCACCGCCGCCGTGGCGTAGTTCTTTTGCTTCACCAGCTCAGCGATGGTCATCTCATCGGCATGAATGCCATGCTTCGCCGAAGGCCCGAGAGCGCCGTGCATGCCGAGGCGGTTCGGATAGCAGCCGGTGAGCAGGGCGGTGCGTGAGGCGCTGCACACCGGCTGCGCCACATGGAAATTGGTGAACTTGCGACCTTCGGCGGCCAGCTTGTCGATGTTCGGCGTCTGATAGCCCTGGGCACCAAAGCAGCCCACATCGGCATAGCCCATGTCGTCCATGAAGATGATCACGATGTTCGGCTGGGTGGTCGCAGTGAGGCTGGAAGCGAGGGCGAAGAGACAGGAAAGGAGGCGCATGAAGGGGTAACGCCAGCCATCGCGGGAGATTTCACGTTGGTCGATGGAGTGAGGCTGTGGTCAGCGTTTTTCAAAGCCCCATGCGCCTGCTTACCCTCCTCTGTCTCGCTGCCACCGCTCTTCATGCCCAGGTGGCTCCTTATGATGTCTTTCCTGAGGCTGATCCGCCTTACTACCGCGTCCGCTATGAGGCCTCGAAGCTCATCTTTCCGGTGAATTACACGATCTGGCTTCCTCCGGGCGTGAAGGAGATCCGGGGCGTGATCGTGCATCAGCACGGCTGCGGGGAAGGATCATGCAAATCGGGTCTCACGGGGGCTTTTGACCTTCATTGGCAGGCTTTGGCCAAGAAACACGGCTGCGCCCTGCTGGCTCCGAGTTATGAGCAGCCCGACAAGGCCGATTGCCAGATGTGGTGTGATCCACGCAATGGTAGCGATGCCGCGTTTCAGCAGTGTCTCGTCGATCTCGGGGCGAAAAGCGGCCATCCCGAGCTCGCGAAAGTGCCGTGGGCGCTTTGGGGGCACAGCGGCGGCGGGCATTGGGCGGGTGGCATGACCTTGCTGCATCCCGAACGCGTCGCCGCCACCTGGCTGCGTTCCGGCGTGCCGCTGCTCACCGCCGATGAAAAGCGTGGCACCATCAAGACGCACACCATTCCCGCTGCTGCGCTGAAGGTTCCCATGATGTGCAATCCGGGCACGAAGGAAGGTGTGAGTGTCAAAGAGGGGCGCTTTGCCGGGGTGTGGCCGGCGAATGAAGCCTTCTTCACCGCGGTGCGTGGCAAGGGCGGGCTCATCGGCGTGGCCGTCGATCCGCTCACCAGCCATGAGTGCGGGAATCAACGCTACATGGCCATCGCCTGGCTCGATGCCTGTCTGGCGCTTCGCTTGCCTGAAAAGCTCGGAGAGCCTCTCCGTGCTATGCCGGAGGACGGTGTCTGGCTTTCCACGCTGCTCACCACCGAGGCCGTTTCTGCGAAACAATATGCTGGTGACCATGCGAAAGCCGTCTGGCTGCCGAATGAAAGCGTGGCGAAGCTGTGGATGAACTACGTCAAAGATACCCAAGTGCCGGACAGCACCCCACCACCTTCACCTACGAACCTTCGCATGAACGGCAGCGAGCTCACCTGGGATGCGGAGGCCGATCTCGAAAGCGGCATCGCGCATTTCATCATCGAGCGAGATGGTCAAAAGATCGCCACGGTGCCTGATCAGGCCAAAAACCCCTTTGGTCGCCCCATTTTCCAAGGTCTGCAATACAGCGACACACCTGCGATGCCGCTGGTGAAGATGTCCTTCACCGATGCGAAGCCGGAGGCTGGCAAAAAGCACGCGTATCGCATTCGCACGGTGAACACCGCAGGACTCGTCTCGGCGGCTCAGTAGCCGCCCGAGCCGATTTTGCCGGAGGAGTCACCGCTTTCTCCGGCAGCTTCACGGCGGCGATACTCATCCATCATGGCCGCGGTGGCGGTGGCACCGCAGCGGCTACCGCCAAGGTCACGCACCTTGATGAGGCCATCGAGATCACGCACGCCGCCAGCGGCCTTCACCTGCACTTTGGGTGAGCAGCTTGCCCGCATGAGGGCGAGGTCGTGCTCGGTGGCTCCTTTGTAATTGTAGCTGCCGTCTGCCTGTTTGACGAAGCCGTAGCCGGTGCTGGTCTTCACCCAATCGGCTCCGGCACGTTCGCAGATCTCGCAGAGCTTGCGTTTGAAGTCATCACTGCTCAAACCCGCGCCGCCGCTGGTGAGGTAGTCGTTTTCAAAGATGACTTTTACCTGGGCTCCGTGGCGGTGAGCCTCATCACACACGGCTTTCACATCCGCTTCGACGTAGTTCCAATCACCGCCGAGGGCCTTGCCGATGTTGATGACCATGTCGATCTCGTTCGCGCCGTCCTGGCAGGCGAGCTGAGTCTCGTAGCGCTTGGATTCCGTGGTGCTGTTGCCATGCGGAAAGCCGATCACGCAGCCGACGAGCACGCCGGAGCCGCTGAGCCATGCCACGGCCTGCTTCACCGCGTAGGGTTTGATGCAGACGGAGGCCGCCTGATACTTGGCGGCCAGTTGGCAGCCGGCTTCCAGGTCTGCATCCGTCATGGTGGGATGCAGGAGGCTGTGGTCGATCATTTTGGCGAGGTCGGAGTAGCTGTATTTCATGGTGATAAGATTGGCTTAGCCAGTTTTTAAATTGGCTAAGCCACTTGTCAAAGGTCTGTTTGGGGACAAAATCGTCGCCGCCATGACCTCCTTGCACCAGCAGCTCGTCGAGAAACTGCGCAGACTGCTGCGCGGGCGGTCGTTTGCGGCGGGTGCTCGGTTTTTGACGGAGCGTGAGATCGCGGAGCGGTATCACATCAGCCGTCCCACGGCGAACAAGGCCCTCAGCAGCCTCGTTTCCGCTGGGCTGCTGGAGATACGCCAAGGCGCGGGCACCTTTGTGAGGGAGGGCGTGCTGGATTATGATTTGCAGCGTCTGGTGAGTTTCACGGAAAAGGCCGTGGCAGCTGGGCGGAAGCCTGGCACGAAGGTGATCCGCCTCGAAAAGACCACTGCATCGGAAATGGCGGTGAGGATGAATCTGAAGCCTGAGGAGCCGCTGTGGCTGCTGGAGCGGGTGAGGCTGGCGGATGATCAACCGGTGATCTTTGAGCGTCGCCACATCGTGGCGGCTCTTTGTCCGCGTTTGACGAAAACAGCGGCGAAAGGATCGCTGTATGCGTTTTGGACTCTAAAGTGTCGTTTGAGCATCGCTGGAGCCACCGAGGTGATTCGTGCGGTGAATGCCAGCAAGGCCCAGGCGGCCCATCTGGATCTGCGAGCAGGTGCCGCCTGCCTGCAAGTCGCCGCCACGGGCTATCTAGCGGATGGCCGGGCGCTTTGGCATGAGGAGACGCTTTACCGCAGTGATGTGTATGAGTTTCGAAATCAACTCGGTGGCCTCACACCGCCGAAACCGGCTATGGGCGCGATGCGGTGAGGCTTCAGCGGTTCTCGCGGAGGAAGGCGCGGTGATTCATCTGGACGAAATCAGCATCGCGGGCGCGGACGAGGGCATCATCAAGGGTGATGAAGCCATGGTTGGCGAGGTGTAGCAGGCTGTCATCAATGGTATGCATGCCACTTACCGAACCGAGCTGGATGAGATTCGGGAGCTGAGTGAGGCGGCGAGAGCGGATGGTGGAGGCGATGGCAGAACTTCCCACCATGATCTCAGAGGCCATGACGCGGCCGGGCTGATCACGCCGCACGATGAGGGACTGGCAGATGACGCCGCGCAGGGAACTGGCGAGCTGCGAGGCCACAAACTCCTGCTGCTCCTCTGGAAAGGCATCCATGATACGCAGAATGGTGCTGGGGGCGTCGTGGGTGTGCAGCGTACTGACGACGAGGTGCCCCGTTTCGGCGGCGGTGAGGGCGGTGCGCATCGTTTCCATGTCACGCAGCTCACTGACGATGATGACATCGGCGTCCTGGCGCAGGGCGCTTTTGATGGCGGCGGCAAAGCTATGTGTATCCGCACCCACCTGACGCTGGCGGATGACGCTCTGGCCATGGGCGAAGAGGTACTCGATGGGATCCTCAATGCTCACGATGGTGGCTTTTCGCACGCGGGAGATGTGCTGGGTGAGGGAGGAGAGCGTGGTGGTCTTGCCAGAATTGCTGGTGCCGGTGACGAGGATTAGGCCATCACGCAGATGGGCAAAACCTTCCACCGTGGGGCCATGGCCGAGATCCCGCAGCTCGGGGATCGAGCTCGGGATGTAGCGAAAGGAGGCCTCGATGCGGCCGAGGACGTAGCAGGCATTGCCACGAAAGCGCCCGAGGTTTTCCACCTGGATGGCAAAGTCCAGCTCCCACTCTTTTTCGAGCTTGGCCCGCTGGTTTTCTTTTAACACGCCGAGGATCAGCTCACGGAGATCGGCGAGATCAAACTCCTCATCGGTGACGGGTTCGAGCACTCCATTGATGCGTCCCATCGGTGGAGAACCGGCAGCGAGGTGCAAGTCCGAGCCACCGCGTTCGATGACCATGTAAAGATATTCGATGAGGTCGTGGGTGCGCATAAGAGGGGAGACGGATTCAAGAAATGCCTCGGGCGGCCCGGCGGAATTCCGCCTCATTGCCAGCGGCGGCGATGGCGGTGGGCTCGTCGATCAGGCCAGACTCATAGGCGGCGACGATGGACTGGAGGAAGGTGCGGCAGTTCGGATCATTGGCCCTCGTCATGTACTCGCTGATATCGCTGGTGGCACGGCGGGCGATCCAGTCGCGAACGGCACCGCCGTTTTGCAGATGCTCGACGAGGAGAGTGAGATGGCCGTCTTTACAAGGCACGAGCTTTTGGCAAAGCACGCCGACGAGCTGGTGGGAGAGCAGATGAAGGCCGATGCCCACCTGATCAGCGGGAAAGAGATTCACAAATCGGTCCATCGTATCCGCCACCGTCGCACTGTGCATGGAGGCGATGACGAGGTGGCCCGTCTCGCAGGCTTGCAGAGCCGTGAAGGCGGTATCGTAGTCACGGATTTCCCCCACGAAGATCACATCCGGTGCCTGACGCATGGCGGCACGCAGACCACGAGTGAAGCTGGGCGTGTCACGGCCTACCTCACGCTGGGTGAACATGCTGCGATTGTTGGTGAAGATGTATTCCACCGGGTCTTCGATCGTCACGATGTGGCGGGCCACGTTGGTATTCATCCAGTGGAGCATGCCAGCGAGCGTGGTGGATTTGCCCTGGCCGGTGGAGCCGGTGATGAGCACCATGCCGTGCTCCTGCATGGCCCAGCGGGTGAGCAGCCATTCCGGCGCACCGAGCTTCGAGAGCTGCGGCATATCCGTGCGCACCCGGCGCAGCGTGGCAGCGAGGCGGCCCATGACTTTGTGCAGATTCACGCGGAAGCGTGTGCCGCTGCGGGAGACCATGCCGGTGTCCACATCGAGATCCTTGAGCGTATCACCGCCGCAGGCCTGCCATAGACCTGCCATGGCGGGTAGCATGAGGTTTTCGTCCCCGAAGATCATGAGCTGCTCATTGATCTTCATGCGGGGCACTTCGCCCTCTTGGAGGAAAACGTCGCTCGCCTGATGGTCTTCGGCGGCCTGGAGGATGTCATCAATGGTAATGGCCATGCGGGAGGGGATATTTGAAGCGTCGTCATACCTCACAAGCCCCCTCCTCGGCAATTGTTACATGTGCCGATGCTCAAATCTCCTGCGCTCAATCTTCACGCGGCAGCCTCAAGCCCGTGCGGCGCTCATTCGGATAGTAGGCATCCCGGTGGTAGCGACGATGCCCCACCGGATCGTAATGCCGCCAAAACTCATCCATACCCTCCGGCATGCTCCGGCAGCCCGTCAGCATCCCGGCGGTGAGCAAAAGCGCCGGGCGCATGAGGGGATGAAGACGCATGGGGAAAGGCTCAAACGGCCACGCAATGCACCTTGCTGATGCCGCTGATTTTTTCGAGTTCGCCGATCACCTCGGCGCTCGGCGTGGTGTCGAGCGTGAGGATGGTCAAAGCCTTGCCGCTCTCTTTGTCACGGCTGAGGGACATGTCTGCGATGTTCACCTGGTTCTTGCCGAGGATGGCGCTGTAGCTGGCGATCATGCCAGGGCGATCGATGTTCTCGATGAAGAGGAGTGTGCCTTCGGGATTGGCCTCGATGCGGCGGCTGTTGACCTTCACGATGCGCGGCGAGCCGGCGAAGAAGGTGCCCGCGATGCTGGCGGCTTCGCCCGCGTCATTCTTGGCGACGACCTCGATGAGATCGCTGAATTCGCTCGGATCGGTGAGGCGGCTTTCGGTGAAGCGGATGCCCAGGTTTTCAGCCACGCCATTGGCGTTGATGTAGTTCACCTGCTCGGCACCCACCGGGCGCTCCAGGAAACCTTTCAAAACAGCGCGGGAGATGAGCGTGGTGTCTCCACTGCCCACTTTGCCGCTGTAATTGATGCGCACCACATTGCTGCGGGCCGGCGCGAACTGCGAAACGAGGCGGCCGAGCAACTCGCCGAACTTCAAGAACGGTCCGATCTCCGCGAGGACCTTTGGATCGACGTTCGGCATGTTCACCGCGTTCACGACGGTGCCTTGCAGTAGATGTGCCTTGATCACTTCGGCGATTTCGATGCCCACATTCTCCTGCGCTTCCTCCGTGGAAGCGCCGAGATGCGGGGTGAAGACCGTGTTCGGGGCCTTGAGCAGCGGATAATCAGCCGGAGGCGGCTCGACTTCAAAAACATCCAGCGCCGCACCGGCGATGGTGCCCGCGGTGAGGGCCTCGGCCAGCGCGGCATCGTCGATGAGGCCGCCACGGGCGCAGTTGATGATGCGGCAGGATTTCTTCAGGCTGGCGAGACGCTTCGCATTGATCATGTGCTTCGTCTCTGGCGTCAGCGGCATGTGCATCGTGATGTAATCGGCCTGCACGATGGCGGCATCGAGATCCTCGCAAAGGGTGACGCCGAGGCTTTCAGCGCGGTTTTTGCTCAAATAAGGGTCATAGGCCACCACGCTCATGCCAAAGGCCTTCGCTCGCTTGGCGAATTCCGCACCGATGCGGCCCATGCCGAGCACGACGAGCGTTTTGCCATACACCTCAGTGCCCTGGAAGCTCTTGCGGTCCCATTTGCCCGCCACGATCGAGGCATTGGCCTGAGCGGTTTTGCGGCTGAGAGCCATCATCAAGGTGAAAGCCTGCTCGGCGGTGGAGATCGTGTTGCCGCCGGGGGTATTCATGACCACCACGCCACGCTTCGAGGCGACGGGCACGTCGATGTTGTCCACGCCGACACCAGCTCGGCCCACGACTTTGAGGTTCGGGGCGGCATCGAGCACCTTGGAGGTCACCTTGGCACCGCTGCGGACGATGATGGCATGGGCTTCGCGGGAGGCTTCGATCATCTTGTCCTCGGCCTTCAAATCCATGTTCACCGTGACATGGAAGGACGGCTCCGCCATGAGCAGGTCGATGCCTTTGCTCGAAATGGGGTCGTTGTTGCCGGCGATGAGGATGTTGAACTTGGACATGGGAGGGTTGGGGGAAAAGGGGGGCGAAGACTAGCCGCCTTTGCCATCTGCTCAAGGAGCGATTGCGTGCTGGACAGAACGCAGCGGGAAGGATTGAATGGCAGGCATGATTCTCGCCTTCATTCCCGGCCTTGGGGACGTTGCTTCCGGGGCGCTGGCCGCCTTGGTCGTCACCGCCGCCGCTGCGTTCGTTTTGCTCAAATCCAAAGCCGCCGCCCTCACCGCCGCCGCTAAGGAAGCTCAGGAAAAGCTCAAAACCGAGGCCGAAGCCGCCTTCCTCGCTGAGAAAGCCCGCGCCACCGCCACCCTCGGCGAGGTCCAGAACCGGCTCGATACCACCTCCGCCAAGCTCACCGATGTCGAACAGCGCTACGCCACCCACCGCGACGTGGCCGACCGCCGCCTAAACGATGCCTCCCAGCAGATCGCCCGTCTCGAAAGTGATCTCGGGGCCACTCGCGAGGTCGCCGCCCAGCTCCCGCCCACCCAGGCCCGCATCAAGGACCTCGAAACCGCCCTCGCCGCCGAGCACGGCCGCTTTGCTGCCCTCGAAAAAGCCCTCGAAGCCCACAATTCCCGCGCCGCCGACCTCGAAAAGCGTCTCGGCGAGGCCCAGGCCTTTGGTTTAAAGGTCAAAGAAGAAGTCGAAGCCAAGGAACTCGAACTTCGCCGTCTCAAAGCCGAGGCGGAAGCCCTCGCCGCCGAGGGCGGACACGAAAACGAGATCAAGAAAGCTCAGGAGGCCACACGCCAGGCCGAGGCCAAGACCGCCCAGCTTCAAAAAAGCCTCTCCGCTTCCGAAGCCCGCCTCGCCATGGTGCAAAAGGAATTCATGAGCGCCGTCGGCACCGCCCCCGCCGCAGCGCCGGCCTTCGCAGGTAGCGGTGACAAACGCGTCCGCGACCTCGAAGAGAAAATCGCTCAGATGGAAGCCGAGTCCCGCAAAAAGACCCGCGAAGACGGCTACAAGATCGCCGAACTCGAATACCGCCTCAGCGAGGCCTTGGAGAAAGCTGGAACTCCCGTTCCCGCCGCACCGCCTCCAGCACCCGAGCCTGCGCCGCCTGCTCCTGAACCAGCGCCGCCATTTCCCGAGGATTCCGATCCACCACAACCCACACCATGAAATCTCATGCCCTGTGCTTCGTTTTCGTGCTGGTTTTCACCAGCTTGAGCATCCCTTCCGCCGCTGACCCAGAGCCGAAGAAGTTCATGATTGAAGTGCTCATCGACGGCCCGTCCGAGCTGCGGGTGAAGAAGAATGGTATCTATTGGATCAATGGCGAAAACGCCAAGCCCGGACGCCACGAAGGCCAGGAGGAACCCACCTGCGTCAACGGTAAGTCATGGCGTCCGAACTGGAAAAACTCCCGGCAGGACCGCGGTGTGGACCGCACCGCCACCAAAAGCCTCGACGGCATCGATCCTGCCAAGCTACAGTTCAATCTGCGCATGGTCGGCATGACCCGCGATGGCAGTGACATCGAAAAACGCGATGAAATCCGCACTTCCATGGCCGGAGACGAGTTCTCCATCATCATCCCGGACAGCCAGAGCGGCTCCAGATGGTATCGCTTTGAGCTGATCCAGAAACCGTGAGGTCGATTCATAGCAGGACGGGTTATTGAAACCAACTTTCCGCACGCGGGCGGCGTTTGCAGGCGTATAACCATCTCCGAAACCATGCGCCTCGTCCTTTTTGCCGCTTCCGTCCTTTTTGTCCTTCCTGCCTCCGCCCAAAACGAGGCGGATTTCATCACGAATCCGCGCCAGCTCACCTTTGAGGGCCGCCGGGCTGGCGAGGGCTACTTCAATGCCGATGGCACGAAGATGATTTTCCAGTCCGAGCGCGAGGAGGGGAACCCGTTTTATCAGATCTACCTGATGGACCTCGAAACGGGCGATCAGGAGCGCATCTCCCCCGGCATGGGCAAGACGACCTGCGCGTGGATTCATCCCGATGGCAAACGCGTCCTCTTTGCCAGCACCCACACCGATCAAGACTCCAAAAAACTCCAGGAGGCCGAGTATGAGGAGCGGAAGACCTCCAAAGTCCGCAAATACTCCTGGGACTACGACGAGCACTACGACATCTGGGAATACACGCTCGCCGACAAGAAGCTCAAGAACCTCACCACCACCCGTGGCTACGACGCGGAAGGCGGCTGGTCGCCGGATGGGAAGAAGATGGTCTTTGCCAGCAACCGCCAGGCTTACGAAACCAAACTCAGCAAGGAGGACGAAGAGCGCCTGAAGATCGACAAACAATACTTCATGGAGATCTACACCGCCGATGCCGATGGCTCGAACGTGAAGCGCCTCACCAACGCCCCCGGCTACGACGGCGGACCGTTTTTCAGCGCCGATGGCAAGCGCATCTGCTGGCGTCGCTTCACCCCGAAGGGCGATGTCGCCGAGGTGTGGACCATGAACACCGACGGCAGCGATCAGCGGCCCATCACCAAGCTCGGCGCGATGAGTTGGGCACCGTATTTCCATCCCAGCGGCGAGTATTTGATCTTCACCACGAACCTCAACGGCTTCGCCAACTTTGAGCTCTACCTCGCCGACACCGCCGGAAAGCATGCGCCCGTCCGCGTGACCACCACGGATGGCTTCGACGGCCTGCCGGTGTTTTCACCGGATGGCAAAAAGCTCTCGTGGACCAGCGGACGCGCTAGCGGCGGCCAAAGCCAGATTTTCATCGCGGATTGGGATCACGATCATGCCCGCGTCGCCCTCGGATTGACCCAAGCCGTCAATACGGTCACTCCGGTCAACAAACCCGACCTCACCACCACAGGCGCAGAAATCGCCGAAGCGGATTTGAAGCAGCACATCTCGTATCTCGCCTCCGACGAGCTTGGCGGCCGCCTCACCGGCACCGAAGGCGAAAAGCTCGCCACGCAGTATTTCGCGGAGGTCGCGAAGCAAATCGGCCTCGCGCCCTTCGGCGATGACAGCACCTACTTCGACAACTTCGACTTCACTGCGGGTGTGGCACTCGGCGAAGGCAACAAACTCACCTTTGGCGACCAATCGCTGACCGTTGACCAAGACTGGAAACCCCTCTCCTTCTCCCAAAACGGCGAGGTGAAGGCCGCGAAGATCGTCTTCGCTGGCTACGGCATCGAAACGCCGGAATCGGCCTCCATCGAGACCTATTCGAGCTACGCGCATCTCGATGTGAAGGACAAATGGGTGCTCGTTTTCCGTTACCTGCCGGAAGGCATCACACAGGAGCGGCGGAATGAACTCAGCCGCTACTCCAGCCTGCGCTACAAGGCTCTCACCGCCCGCCAAAAGGGCGCTCGCGGCATCATTGTCGTCAGCGGGCCGAACTCCAAAGTCGTGCAGCAGCTCGCACCGATGACATTTGATGCCTCACTCGCTTCCAGCGGCATCGCCGCCATCAGCGTGACCGATGCGGTGGGTGACAAGCTGCTCGGGGGCAAAACCTTGAAGGAACTCCAGGACAAGCTCGACACCGGCGATCTCATGGGCGGTATCGACTGCAAAGGCACGCTCGCGGCGAACATCGTGATCCAGCAGGAGAAGAAGAAAGGCCGCAACGTGCTCGCGGTGCTTCCTTACGGCCAGCAGCCTGATCCACACGTCGCGCCGCTCATCGTCGGTGCCCACATCGATCACCTCGGCAGCAGCGGCGGCTCAAACTCGCGTGCGAAGGGCGATGAGGTGAACAAGATC
>JBILVU010000264.1:0-3789 GCA_044370285.1 Prosthecobacter sp. | reverse complement strand
GTGCCACCACGATGGGCACGGCCGAGCCATCCGGCCGGATGAGGTGGAGGCGCGGTTCGGCAGCCCCGGTTTGAACGACGAGCGCGAGGATGAAGAGGGTGAGCCGTTTTTTCATGGTGTGAGTGGAGCGGGCAGCAGGGCCGTGACAGCTCAGGGGTTGGTGCATATGGAAACGAAGAAGTAGTGATTCCTTTTCGACTGCTTCTTTCGCGGCAGACCTCGTTCAAGGGTGGTGAGCTTGTGCCCTGCTTGGGCGGTGAACTCGGCGAGCTTTGAAGTGCTGTTCGGCGTGGGTGCCCATGCGGGAAATCTTGCGATACTCGGTAGCATTGAGGTTAGTGTCTTGGTGTGCATCGATTCGGATAAAACAAGCGTCCGAGTTTTACTTGGAGTTCTTGGTGTCTGCCTGCGGAGTCGTTGGCTCCTGCGGCTTTGGTCCGCCTGAGCTGGGCTGACGCAGTTCTTTCTGCACCCACTCGAGGCCTTGCAGGTTGCCCTTGATCCCCTCGGCGGCGTCCACGGTGGGGCGTTCGTGGATGACGCCGATGGGACCGCGCCAGCCGCTGGCTTCGACGATACGGATCATCGCCAGTTCCGACTCATCGGAGCCGATGTAGCGCACGGGCGGATACTTGGAGGTATCGGCGCTCATGCCGTTGAAGTTCACCGCGATCAGATGGGGCTGCATGCGTTTAAACAACGCGGGGAACTCGGCCAGCGAGCCGCGTCAGTGGTGGAAATTGAACACGATGCCCACGTTCGTGATGCCGTCGCGCTTCAGTCGCTCGATGATGGCGATTTGATGATCCTGCTCCTCAAACCATGGCTCGCGATGATTGTAGAGTCCCACTTTGCAACCGAGCGCCGCCGCATCCTCCGCGATGGGCCGGATGCGTGCGGCCTCGGCTTCGATGCGCTCGGCATCGTTCGTCACCGTGATGGAACGTGATCCGCAAACCCAGAACTGCGGATGGATGCCGTGGCGCTTGGTGGACTCGACGATTTTTGGATCCCGTGCTGGATACCACCATGCGGCGATTTCGATTCCGTGCTTCTTCGCCGCTTCGATTTCTGCATCGACCGCACTGCCCCCGTTGTAGGCGAACTTGCTCAAGCCAAGTTCCTTGAGCATCTGCATCCGTTCTTCCGGGCCGCGCTTCTTTGCATCCCATGGAGGCGCGATCCACAACGCTGAGATGTTCTTGCGGTCGAAGATGGACGGATTGTCCGTGCCCAACGCAGCGGTGATCTCGTCGTGTTCGAGGTAGGATGATTCGACGCCGTTCGCGGGCACTTTCACATGCGCTGACCAGGCGATGGCATTGAGCATCATCTTGCGGAAGCCGTTGTTCTTCCAGTTGTCGTAAAAGTGGCCGCAACTGGTGCCAAAGCCACGTCCGCCGTCCGCACGCTCTCTCGCCCAGGCTACCCAATAGCCATCGGGATCACGGCCCGGCAGCGTGGGCACAGCGAGCAGAGGCACGAGGGCTTTGTCGGAAGGATCGAAACGCAGGTTGTAATAAAATTCCTCCTTCAATCGAAACGGGGTCACGCCATTCATAATGGCGTGGCCGGGTGTCGGTAGCGCCAGTTCCGCGTCGAGCACCTTGATGGCGGAATACCACTTTCGCAGGCCCTGCGCTTCCCATTGAAAGTAGCCACCACTCCATTCCAGAATCTGCCGACGGTTCGCTTCCGAGGCAAAGGTGGAGAAGTGAAAGGTGACGAAGCCGCAGCCGCGCTTCATCTGGCGCTCGATGACAGCGGTGCGGGCGGGATTGAGGAAATGCGGTGCCTCTTCAAACTTGTCTCCATCACGCCCGTCGGAGACGATCATGATCGTGTCCGCATCATCGAGCGTGCGCTCATTCTGCGGCCAACCATTGAAGTGAACCTCCGCGCTCACCTGATCGCGGATGTTGGAACGCTCGAGCAGCACTTTGAGCAGCTTCACGGTCCACGGGTAGTCATGAATGCGGTTGCCTTCGGGACCGTGACTTTTCTTGCCCGCGATGAGGACAATCTTCTTTTTCGCGGGCGGCGATTCGGCTGCGGCCAGCGTTATGCCAGACAGCAGGATGGCCAAAGAGACGAGGCCGAGATGAAGACGGACGGACGATTTCATGGGTGATGGGTGGCGGGTGTGTTGTCTGAGAACTGGAATGAGGCGGCGAACTCTCGCAATGCTTGCAGGACTTCCTCCGGTCGGTCACGGTGCAGGTTATGACCGCAGCCGGGGAAGCGAACATGATGGCAGTCTGAAAGGATGGACATGAGGCTCTCGGCATCGGCGTCGGTGAGCGCACCACCTGCGGATGGATCGGCCTGGAGCAGCAAGGTGGGACAACGCACGCGGGAGAGCGCGTCAGGGAAATCATAGCCATCGAGCCAACGGCCTTCGATGACGGGCGTGAGCACCTCGGGATCGAGTTGGCTGAGGCATTGCGCACTCCAGGCCAGCGAGGCGCGGTCGCGAAGGTCGCCGAGGCGTTTGAAGGCACCGCCGCTGGCTGGAAGTCGGATGTCTGCGAGGGCGTCGGTGATTTCTTCCACGCTGCCGCGCTTTCGCTCGGCCTCTCTCATGCCTGTGAACTGCGCCTGCCACGCGCTGCCCGCGATGCGGTTTCCCATGGTGTGAAAGGGCGGGTCTTCGAGAATGATGCCGTGCACTCGATCCGGCAGTTCCGCCGCGACCACTGCGGCCACCATCGCACCCAAAGAGTGCCCGAAGAGGACGATGGGGTCGGCGGTTTCCTCCTGCACAAAGCGCACGACATCCGCGACGTAGTCGGTGACGAGATAGCTCCCGGCTCGCGGCGAAGTTCCGTGACCTCGTTGGTCGAGGGAGATGATGGTCCAATCTTTTGCGAGGGCCGGCAGCAGCGGTTCCCAATCGGCTCCGCAACGCGTGACGCCGTGGAGCATCAACAAGACAGGACCTGCACCGCTGGTGGTGCGGTGCAGGTTCAGCCTTGGCGAAGCGGGATTCATGCGGTGTCGATGGTTAAGCCTAAACTCTGAAATGGCGGCCCACGGAATGCACTGAATACACAGAACGCGAAGGTATCGTTGGAAGTTCCGACATCACTTGATGGGTGATGGCTAACCAATGTTTCATCCCCATATTCTCCGTGAAATTCCGTGCATTCCGTGGGCATTCATCTTCCGTCAAGGTTCAACAGACCTGGCGTCGAGGCTGGTGCGCCAGTCGTTCCAGCCTGCATCCACTGATGACGGTGCGGCGTGCCATTCCGGCATCGGTTCGCCGGTCGCGGGATCACGGTCGGGAATGGGCAGCATCATGATGCGTTTGCAGGCTCGTTTGTAGTCTTCATCGCTGAGGTAGGCTTCTTCGATGTCGTCCCAATCGCGTCCGCCCGGGTAACCACCACACACATGAAGATCATTCGATTGGGCGACCATCTCGTGACTGACTCCGGCGGGGATGACGATCACATCGCCGGTGTTGATCCGCAAACGGGTCCAGCCGCCTTCTCCGACCGACAATTGGAGCTCCATCCAGCCTTTGGCACAGCCGAGGCACTCATGAGAGGTGGAGTGGAAGTGCGCGTAAGGGTAAACGCCGGGGTAATCCCAGTTGTTGGACCAAGCGTTGCTGCGGAAGCGGGCTTTGATCGCCTCGGCTCCACCGCCGGGGACGGCGTTGCGATGCACGAGGAGGGGGAATCGGTTGTTGGGGATTTTGCCTTGGGGTTTGGATGTGTAGCTCTCGGTGGACATGGTTGAGTTGGGTGGATGGAGTTTGGGGAAAAGCAGGCGGCTTCACTC
>JBILVU010000072.1:0-29260 GCA_044370285.1 Prosthecobacter sp. | reverse complement strand
GCCGCGGCTGACGATGCCGGTCATGCGGGAGGCGGTCATGGGGACGAAGCGCAGCAGAACGCCGGCGTGGATGGTGAAGTAATCGACGCCTTGCTCGGCCTGCTCGATGAGGGTGTCGCGGAAGAGTTCCCAGGTGAGGTCCTCGGCTTTGCCGTTCACTTTTTCGAGCGCCTGATAGATGGGCACGGTGCCGATGGGCACGGGGCTGTTGCGCAGGATCCATTCACGGGTGGCGTGGATGTTCTTGCCTGTGGAGAGGTCCATGACGGTGTCCGCACCCCACTTGGTGGCCCAGCGCATCTTTTCGACCTCTTCCTCAATGCTGGAGGCGACGGCGCTGTTGCCGATGTTGGCGTTGATTTTGACGAGGAAGTTCCGGCCGATGATCATCGGCTCGAGCTCGGGGTGGTTGATGTTCGCGGGGATGATGGCGCGGCCGGCGGCGACTTCGCTGCGGACGAACTCGGGGGTGATTTCGTTCGGGATGCGCTGGGGGAAGCGCTTGAAGATGCCGGGGGTGTAGTCGGTCTGGACCTGGGAGGAGCCGACGTGCTGCTTGTCGAGGTCGTTGCGGACGATGTCGTTCGTCTGGTCGGCGATCTTCGCGCGATACATGTTTTCGCGGATGGCGATGAATTCCATCTCCGGCGTGATGATGCCGGCTTTGGCGTAGGCGAGCTGGGTGACCACTTTGCCGGGCTTGGCCTTCAAAGGCTGGCGCTGGGCGTTGATGGGGGCCTTCAGGGGGCTGAGGAGGCCTTCGCGCTTGGCGGCGGCGTATTCGGCGTGGTTGGCGGTGAGATAGCCGTTGTCGCGGGGCTCGATGGCGCGGCCTTCATAGGCTTCGACATCGTTGCGGGCTTCGATCCAGGCTTTGCGGAGGGCGGGCAGGCCGGTCTCGACGGTGCCTTTGTAATTCGGATCGCCCCAGGGGCCGGAGCAGTCATAGACGCGGACGGGTTCGTTGGCCTCGATGCGACCGTTGAAAGCCTTCGTGGGGCTCAGCGTGATTTCACGCATGGGGACGCGGACGTCCTTGTGGATCTGGCCTTCGACCCAGACGCGGGTGGAGGCGGGGAGTTGCTCGGAAGAATGGGGTTCGAAGGAGGTTTTGGGATCGGCGATCATGGGGGAAAGTTCTTGGTTCGTGGTTCTTCGTTCTTGGTTGGGGCGGCCTGTGGCCGTGAACTGAGATACCTCCGAGCGAACTCCCTTCGGCGGCATGACCCGCATCAGGTTCGGAGGGTTCGGATCGCAAAATCCGTCTCAGTCCCTGCGGTGGGACGCCCCTGTCGTGACGGCGGATAGTCGGGGCGGGAGGCGGTTCGTCAACGGGGTTTTCGGGAGGGAACTGGGATAAAGATCAGCGCGAAAGAAAGGATTAACGCGAATGGCGGTTGCACGGATCTACTCGTAGTTCGGGCTTTAGCCCGTCCGAACGGCCTGAAGGCCGAACTACAAACGCAGAACGGCGGAGGTGTGAGCCATGCTGTGATCAACTGAGCGCGAGAACAGATTTGGATGTCTCTTGCGGTGGGATTGCCCGGACGCCGCCAAAAACAAACCGCCCGCCGTGGGTGACACGGCGGGCGGTGAAGGCGTGGAGGTCTGGACGCCTCAATCAGCCCAGCTCGCTGATTTTCACCGGGCGACCGCCTTGCTCGGCGCTCTTGTCGGCGGCGAAGATGACTTCGAAGGACTTTTGAGATTCTTCGAAGCTGGTGAGGGGCATGGGCTTGCCGGCATCGAGGGCATCGAAGAAGGCTTGGAATTGGCTCTGGTAGGGGTGATCGCTCACGTCGCCGGAATCGAGCATCTTCATGGAGAGCTTGCTCCAGGCGTGCTTGTCCGTGTGGAGCTTCATCGAGTGGAATTTATCGTCGAGGAGGCTGCCCTGGCTGCCGCAGAGGTGGGTGTGGAAATAGTAGGGCTGGAGGCAGTCCACGATGGCGGCGGATTTGCCGACGGCACCGTTTTTGAAGCGGATGATGGTGGTGCTGCTGGTGTCGTATTCGTAGGGCTTGAAGATCTCGCTGCTGCTGCGGGTGGAGAAGGAGGAGACGCTCTCGACTTCGCTGCCCATCATCATGAGCAGGGCATCGAGGGCGTGGCAGCCAGCGGTGAGGAGGGCGCTACCACCGTCTTTCTTGCCGGTGTTCCAGCGGAACTGGCCATACCAGGGGCCGATGCCGTGGTAGTAATCGACTTCACCGTAATGCAGGCTGCCGAGCAAACCTTCGTCGATGAGGGCCTTCGTGACGGTGAACTGGTTCGAGAAGCGGCACTCGAAGCACACGCAGCCCTGCACGCCGTTGGATTTCGCGGCGGCGGTGATCTCACGCACTTCCTGAAGGCTGTTCGCCATCGGCTTTTCGAGGATGATGTGCTTTTTGGCGTTCGCGGCGGCGATGGCCTGATCGCGGTGCTGGCTGGGGTAGCTGGTGATGTCCACGACGTGGATGGACGGATCGGCGAGCATGGCATCGATGCTCTGGTAGCTCTTGATCTGGCCGCCGTGCTTGGCGCTGAGCTCGGCATCGTCGAGCTTCCGCGAGGAATAGATGGCCGTGACCTGGCCCTGGGTGGTTTTATTGATCGCTTCGATGTGGGCGGTGGCCGCCCAGCCGTATCCGATGATGCCGACGTTGTATTTTTTCATGGTGGAGAGTGCTGCATTCCAGCGGTGGGCCGGAAACGTGTCAACCTCATACCCGGCGAGCGGGGAAGATGTTTCAAAGAGTGGCGCGTGACGGTGATTCGAGCTAAAAAATCCGCGATGCGTCCATCCATCCTCGCGCTGCTTTTTTTCATGCCCCTGCTGCACGCGGCGGAGGCACGCTGCTGGCGGCTGGGCGGGGCGGCGGAGCCGAAGACGCTGCGGCATGCGGGATTCAACCTGCTGCTGAACACGGCGGAACATTCGGAAGGCGTCCTGCAATTGCGGGTGGGACTGCAAAACAGCACCGAGAACGCCGCGATGCCTCCCGGCCTGATGGATGTGCGTGCCATTCACCTCCGCAAAGCCGCTGGCGGCTCCAACGTGACCTGCACAGATGCCGGTGAGGGTTGGCGTGCAGGAGCGGTGGTGCTGCCGCAGGAGGTGGTTTTGACGACGCTGAGCTTTCCGTGGCCTGCGGAGGATCTGGATGAAATCACGGTGCTGGATGTGGAATCGCATGCGCCGATGAAGTTTCTGCTCAACGAGACGATGGCCTTCAAAGCGCCGGATCTCTCACGCGTGGAAGGAAAGACCATGATGCTCGATTCGGCGCTGGAGCCGCTGAATGCGGGAAACCAAAACGTGGGCCTGCGCCTCGGCCAGATGCGCTATGCGGAAGGGGCTCTCACGCTGGAGGTAAGCTTCACCAACATCGCCCGCTATCCTACCGAGCTCAACCACTGTCCCAAAGGCGGCGAGGCACGCCTGCTCGATGCGGATGGTCATCGGCTGGCCGTGCTCGATGTGCGTGGCGGCATCGTGGACCGCATCGCGCCGCCGGGTGTGTGGCCGCCGGGCGTGGAGAATCGCGGCATCCTGCGCTTTGCCATGCCGCATCCACACGCGGCCACTCGGCTGTGGTTTTGGTTCCCCGGCTATCCGAAGCTGCCGCTGCTCTTTGATGAGAAGGAAGGCCTGTGGAAGGTAGATCACGCGAACAAACAAACGCCGACCTTCACCGCAGCCCGCATGCACTCGCTGGCGGAACAAAAACTCTTCGATCATGTGACGAACTTCTGGGCTGGCATATCCAAATCCATCACCGAAGGCCGCCTCGACGAGGCGCGGAAGCTTTTCGATGTGGAGAAGGAGCCAGAACTTTTTCAAAACCTCGGCAGCATGGCTTTTGAGAGCGTGGACATCCGGCCGTTTGACTCGCAAAGCATGGACCTCGAAAACGGCGAGCTGCGGGTGGTGAGCCTGCGCATGAATTACCGGCTCAAAGGCCATCGCGGCACGAATGCCTTCTACATCCCGATGTATGCCCGCATGCAGGCGACCGGTGAGGGAAGCTGGAAGGTCAAGGCGCTGACCTTTCCGCATGGGCCGCCATTTTGGAGCCGTGGCTACCACCGCGTGCATGCCAGCAATCGCATCCTCGTGGTGCATAAGGATACGCCGCAGGATGCGCGGCATGCGAGTGTGATGTCCACCCAGCTCGAAGCGGCCTACGATCATCTGCTGGCGGCGGGTCTGCCGATGAGCGCCACCTATGTAGCCTTTCATTGCTCCGATGAAGGCGATTTCCAAATCCTCAGCGGAGCCGATCCCGGCATGGCGGCGGGTGCTGCGCCGGGTGTGACGATCGTCGAGAACGGCAAGCTACAGACCTACAACCTCGCCATGTATGCGAACAACGCCGGGGTGAAAGGTCATCAGGCCTTTGCGGATCGCGGGAACCAGCAGCGGGTTACGATGGAGCATGAGCTCACGCATCTGGCGCTCGGCGAGTGGTCACGCCCGTGGACGCCGGGATGGCTCGTGGAAGGCGCGGCGGTGTATTTTTCCTCCGAGCGATTCACCGAGCGTCCGGATGTGCTGCGGGATGCGATGGCTCGTGGCATCAGTCTCACCGAGCTGACTCGGCATGGCACGCTGCGTCGCGAGAAGGATGACCCGCTCACGCTGCATAGCCGCTACATGCTCAGCGCCTACGCCGTCGGCTGGATCGCGAAGGTGTTTGGCGAGAAGCGGCTGCTGGAGCTCTACCGCGCCTTCAGCGAAGAGTTTCCCGCCGAATGGAAGCGGGAGGACGGCATGGTGAATTATGATGACGAGGATGGCATCGCCAAACAAGAGGCGCGGGCCAGGCTCACGCGCTTGCTGCTGCAAAAACATCTCAACGCGGATCTCGTCGCCGTGGAGCAGCAGATCATTCAGATGCTGCGGAGGTAGGTTGGAGCGGTTCCAGTCGGCAAACTGACGTTTGCCACTACGGAGGCCCCTCGAATCGCTCAGGCGAGCCCGAGCTCCTTCTTCACGATCTCCACGCCGGCACACATGCTGGCGAGCTTCTTTTTCGCGGCCCAGCGGGCGGTTTGGGAGAGGCCGCAATCGGGGGCGAAGACGAGTTTGTCGGCGGGGGCGTGCGTCAAGCAGGCACGCACGGCATCGGCGATCTGCTCGGGTGTTTCGATGTGGTAGCTTTTCACATCGATGATGCCGACGGCGACATCGTAGCGCTCGGCCATCGGCTTGATGACCTCCAGCTCGGCGTATTCGCGGTTCGCCATCTCCACATGCACTTCATCGCAGTGCAGATCGAGGAAGGCGGGAAAAAGCGGGGCGTATTTGCGCCAGCCGACGGGATGGCCTTTGAAATTGCCAAAGCAAAGGTGCGTGCAGATGCGGGCCTTGCCATAACCACTGGCGACGGTGCGGTTGAAGATGTCCACGAAGCGTTTCGTGTCCTCGCGGTAGCCGTAGCAGCTCATGCTGGGCTCATCGACGCAGATTTCCTCCGCGCCTGCCGCGACGAGGTCAGCGATCTCTTGGTGAACGATGGGTAGCAGGGCCTCGGTGATGGCGTAACGGTCTTTGTAGCGGTCATTTGGCGAAAGCCGACCGCTGAGCGTGTAGGGACCGGGGACGGAGACTTTGAGGCGTTTGCCCGTGTGAGCCGCGAGGCGCTTCAAACGCTGAAATTCCTCCACCGCGCCGAGTCCGCGTGGTGCTTTCAATTCGCCGATGATCTCGTGTTTGCCACGCTGATCGTGTGCAGGCGGTCCAAAGCGTCGCGGGCTGGCCGGTTCGAGCGCGATGCCTTCGATGAAGCCGTAGAAGCTGAGGTTGAAGTCAAAACGCGTCTGCTCGCCATCCGTGATGACATCCAGCCCGGCGGCGATTTGATCCTGAATCGCCACCTGCGCCGCATCGTCCTGCATTTCGGTGATGTCCGCCGTTCCAAAGCTGCTGAGATGCTGCGCGGAGAACTCCAGCCAGCCGGGAAAAGGATAACTGCCGATGACGGAGGTGCGAAGCGGTTGGGATTTCATGTTGTGACCATGAAACGGCAGACGAGGCCGTCATGCCACGCATGAACCGCAAAGGACAACCGATGCGGCAGAGTCGGACAAGTCGGACGTGTCTGACCTGTCTGACCTGTCAAACACCCAAGCCCGCGTAATATCGCGCAATCCGCCGCGCGTGTTCGTCATACGCGGCTTCAAACAGCTCGGTGGCTTTTGCAGCACCGACAACGGCTCCGGCGGTGAGGACCTTCGGTGGCTGGCCGGCTTTGGTGAGACGATCTGCCACCTCGGCTTTGATGGCGTTCACGAGGAGGCAGCCACCGACGGTACTTCCCGGTGCCACCGGCGTTTCGAGGCCTTCAATCTTCACCATGGCATCACCAACGGGGGCACCGGTATCAAGGACGATGTCGGAGAAGTCCTGGAGCTTCTTGCCGTCGCGGTGGCGGCTGGTGCTGGCCTCGCTGTGGGTGGTGCTGATGATGGCGACGACCTTCACCCCGCGCTTCTGAAACTCCTCCGCCATTTCGACGGGGACGACGTTGCAGCCGCCACTGGAGATGACGAGGGCGCTGTCGCCGGGCATGAGGTCGAAGTTTCGCAGGATGCGACTGGCGAA
Source organism: Prosthecobacter sp. (assembly GCA_044370285.1). Lineage (GTDB taxonomy): Bacteria > Verrucomicrobiota > Verrucomicrobiia > Verrucomicrobiales > Verrucomicrobiaceae > Prosthecobacter. The sequence goes on along the minus strand of JBILVU010000072.1, from coordinate 22,671 downwards.
GCCGCTGACGTTTTCGAGGAACATGGCCTGGCGTTGACCGTTCGCGCCGACGACGAGGTTGTGGAAAGTCAGCGAGAGCTCGACGATGGGATTGAAGCCCGGGAAGGAGCCGTAACGCGGCCACATTTCCTCGACGAGAATGCGACTGTGCCCGGAGCCGAAGACGTGGACCATTTGTCCGGCGAGGATCGTCTTGGCGAACATGTCAGCGGCCTGCTGGATGAGCGGAAGCTGATTACGGACGCGAGCGAGGAGTCCTTGGCTGGCTTCGAGGTATTGGAGTGCTGGAGTCATGGAGAAATGAGATTTTTGAACCGCTGATAAGACGCTAATGGGACGCTAATATGGGATTCTGATATTAGCGTCAAATCAGCGTCTTATTAGCGGTTAAGGAGATTGAAAACGGAGCCGAGGCATCCGGCGCTATCGCCGAGCATTGCTGGAGCTAGGCGGGCTTGGTGGCCGCCGGGACGCCATTCGAAGTCGTCGAGGGCTTGTTGGAGTGGCTTGAAGAGAAGGTCTTTGGCACCGGTGGCGATGCCGCCGCCGAGGATGATGAGCTCGGGGTCGAGGACGTTGATCAAAGAGGCGATGGCGGCGGCGAGATGGCGGACGGAGGTGAGCCAGACTTTTTGGGCGTGCGCATCGCCTGCGGCATAAGCATCGAGCAACGCGTGCGTGGTGGCGTAGCGGCCTTCGCCGCGAAGGCCGATGGTTTGATTGCCGATGGCGTCTTCGAGACTTCCGGGCGTGTTGAAGTCATCGCGGGGCGCATTCGAGTCGATGCTAAGATGACCGAGATGACCGGCGCGGCCGATCTTGCCGGTGAGGAGGCGGCCGCCCGTGTAAATCGCCCCGCCGACGCCGGTGCCGAGGGTGAGCATGAAGACATCGCGGCAGTTTTTGGCGGCTCCGGCCCAGACTTCGCCGAGGAGGGCGGCGTGGGCGTCATTGAGCACGCGGCAGTCGCGTTCGAGGAAGGCCGACCAATCGAACTTTTCGAGGCCGTGCATGCGTCCGGGCATCCAGTCGATGCATTGGCCGTTCGGATTCGCCAAACCGGGCGCGGAGAGGCCGACGGGGAGTTTGCAGCCTGCTTGCGCTTCGAACTCGTGAACGATCTCGCGCACGGTGAGGGCGAAGCGTGGCGTGTTGTTTTCGAATTCGCCATCGCGAGTGGGTTTCGAAAGCGTGGCGATGGTTTTCGCGGATTGAGTGTCCACGAGCGCGGCTTTGATGTTCGTGCCGCCGAGATCGATGCCGATGGAGAGGTTCATGTTCGCAGTTCTCGGTTCGCTGTTATTCAACGTTCAACGTTCAACGTTCAACGTTGAATGTTGAATGTTGAATGTTCGCTTGGCCTTCGCTCACCGTCCAGCCGCCATCGACGGCGAGGACTTGGCCGGTGATGAATTTGGAATCGGGGGAGAGGAGCAGCAAGGCGGCGGCATCGCAGTCTTCGGGATGGCCGATGCGGCCGCCGTCGAGGGGTTGCTTGGTTTTGATGAAGGTCATGATGTCGTCGTTGGTGGCGGCACGTTTGGACATGGGCGTCTCGACGAGGGCGGGGGCGATGACGTTCACGCGGATGTTTTGCGGGGCATAGTAGGCGGCGATGGATTTGCTGAAGCCGATGATGCCTGCCTTCGCGGCGGCGTAGGCGTGGGAGGCGAAAAACTTGGGCGAGGGCGAATAACCGAGCACGCTGGCCATGTTGAGGATGACGCCGCCGTTGCCTTGCTGGATGAATTTCCGCACGGCGGCGCGATTCGAAAGCACAACGGACTTCAAATTGAGGTCGAGGGTGTAGTCGAGGCCGTCATCGGTCATTTCGTGGAGCGGGCCATCGCCTTTCGAGCGTCCGCTGCCGCCGGCGACGTGGTAGAAGGCGTCGAGTCGATCAAACATGGCCACGGCACGTTCGGCGGCCTCGGGCGTGGAAGCATCGGCGGCGAAGCCACGGGCCTGCGGGCCGAGTTCGGCCAAAGCGGCATCGACATTGGCCTGCGTGCGGCTGGTGACGACGACATTGGCTCCGGCGGCGACGAGTTTTTTCGCGGCGGAGAGGCCGAGGCCGGTGGTGCCGCCGACAATGATCACGTTCTGGCCTTGGAGAGAATGCATGGTCGGAATGTCGAATGACGATTGAAGAATGTCGAATAAGGAACGTTGATCGAACCACCATGAACACCCGCCGCGCCTTCGTCCGCAACCTCTCCGCTTTGGCTTTTACCGCTCCGTTGTTGGCGGAAACGCCGAAACCGAAGAACAAGATCTGCTTTTTCACGAAGCACCTCATCGGCCTGGGCTATGACGACATCGCCAGTCTGGGCGCGGAGATGGGCGTGGATGGCATCGAGGCACCGATTCGTCCGAAGTCCGGGCACATCACCCCAGAGCAGGTGGTGGATGAACTGCCGAAATTCGTCGAGGCGCTCAAAAAGCAGAACCTCGACATGATGATCATGACCTCCGGCATCAACGAGGTGAGCGCGGAGCAGCACACCGAGGAGGTACTGCGCACGGCGGCGAAGCTGGGCGTGAAGCGCTTCCGTACGAACTACTTCAAGTATGACCTCAAGCAGCCGATCTGGGAGCAGCTCCAGGCCATTCGTCCGAAGATCAAAGACCTCGTGGCCCTGTGCCAAGAGATCGGCATCCAGCCGATGTTCCAGAACCACAGCGGGCAGGATTACTTCGGGGCACCGGTGTGGGACATCTTCTCGATCATGCGGGATTATCCGGCGGAGCAATTCAGCTTTGCCTTCGACATCCTGCACGCCACCTGCGAGGGCGGAAAATCCTGGCCGCTGGAGTTCAACCTCGTCAAAGACCACATCGGCGCGGCTTATTTCAAAGACTACACGTGGGACGGCCGCAAGCTCGTCACCGTGCCGCTCGGCGAAGGCCAAGTGGACCCGGCGTATGGCAAGATGCTCATGAAAACTGGCTACAGCGGCCCGATCTCCCTCCACGTCGAGTATCTCGAAGGCAATCCGAAGGACCCAGCGGTGCTGAAAGGCTTCCGCGAGGCGCATCTGCGGGATATGAAGACACTGCAAAGCTGGATCACCGCGTGATCGGCTTTCCGAGATGCATTTTCATCGTGCGAAAAAGCGCGACTGGACCATTTTGTGACGCATGTCCTCTTCCAAGAAACCTTCTTCCGATCCCTCACCGCTCGCCGGGACGCTGCTGCTGGCCTCGCCCGTGATGGATGATCCGAACTTTGCCCGCACGGTGATCTTCATGGCCGCGCACAATCAAAAGGACGGTGCCTTTGGCTACATCTTGAATCGCCCGCTGGAGCAGCAGGTGGGGGATCTGCTACCGGATCAGGATCTGGGTCCACTGGGTGAAGTTCCTGTCTTCATGGGCGGCCCGGTGGCCACGGATAAGCTGGCCTTTGCCGCCCTGCACTGGAACAAGCGCAAAAGCACGCTGCGCTGCCAGACGCATCTCTCCGTGCCGGATGCGCTGAAGGCGCTGAAACTCGGCCACGAGGTGCGCGGCTTTGTCGGCTACTCCGGTTGGACCGGCGGCCAGCTCGAAAATGAAATCCAGCGCCGATCCTGGATCACCGCGAAGGCCCGCCCGCTCGTCCTCACTCTCGCCACGCCTGAGGATCTCTGGGGAGCCATTCTGCATGACATGGGGCCCACCTTCGGACTCATGGCTGGCGTGCCCGAGAAGGTGCGATGGAACTAAAAGAGCGGTCAAAAAGGTCAGCTCGGTCAATCAGGTCAACCCCGAGCCTTCCGACCTCTTGACCCATCCTCAATGTATCGCCGCCGCGATGATGAGGCAGATGCCGAGCGCCGCCGCGCCCACGACGATGGCGAGGGCCACATTCTTTTCCTCGACGAGCTGCTTCCACAGATCGTAGGGCGTGAGCTTGTCCACGATGATGAAGCTGGTGATGAAGATCACCACGCCGAGAAGAGCGTAGATGAGGGAGTTGAGGAGGATGTGGGTGTCCATGGGATTGCGAGTTGAGGATGGTGGAGCGCGGATGGGTGGGAATGGTTATTTGTGAAAGCCGCTACCGCCGGAGAACCAGCCACCGCCGCTGCTGGTATTGATGGCGGGACGGTAGCGGTAGCTCGTGCTGGAGAGCGCGGAGCGGTTGGCGGAGGATTGGAGGAAGTTCCAACCGCGTGTGTTGGCCAGCGTCAGGTAGGAGCAGGAGAGGATGGCGAGCGCGGTGTAAATGGGATGCTTCATGGAACTCAGATCGTTGATTGGTTAGTCGTCGTCACCGGAGGAGGCGTAGGGGCTGAAGTCACTCTCCATCCAGCGTTGCTTCTCAAAGCTGGAGGCGCGCAGGCGGATCCACAGCGGCCACAGGCAGATGGCAACGAAGCCGAACCAGAAATTTGACCAGAACAAGCCGCCGCGTGTGGCGGTGAGGAGGATCGGGGTCTGGCTGATCGTGGGCGAGGCATCTGGCTCTAACCGCAGGTAATATTTGCCAGCAGGGACGGCGGGGAGGATGACCTCGTGACGCTGCTCGCTGAGGTTGTTGTTGTAGTTGGTCATCGGTAGCACCAGCGGGATGGTGCTTTGTGTTTCAGCATTCACGAGCGCGCCTTTGAGCGCGAGATAGCCGCCCGTGGGGATGGCGGATGCCGCAGCAGTGACGTGGAGGGCGGATGTCTCGGCGACGTGGAACGGTGCCTCCAACTGGACGATTGGGTCCGCGTTGGATTTGAGATACTCGGTCTTCATTTTGAGTAAATCCGTTTTAAAGTCATATCCAAGACAGCAGATCTGGATCAGCACATACGCGGCGAGGATGAAGAAGAAGGTCAGCCGCGCTTCACGCCACTTTTGCAGGTGCGGGTTGGGCGCGTTGAGATAGCTGCCGCTGGGGGATGGGAGCTTGCTGCCTTCGCGGAAGAAGGCGCTCTGGACTTCGAGGTGATCGACGTATTCGCCGCCGGACCAGGTGATCTCATTGAGCTGCTGGCTGATCTCGCTGGAGAGCACGCGCGGCGGTGAGATGTAGTCGGTGAGTTGCACGCGCTCGCCCGCTTTGACGCGCCAGTAAAACTCGCCCAGCACGTCCGTGGTGGTGACTTCCTCGCGCGCGAAGACCTTGAATGACTCTCCGTCCCAACGGTCATTCGTGTGGTGGCCCGGCAGGATGCGAACGAAGGACCAATGCCCGCGAAAGGTCACCAGGAAGCGAAAACCGAGCCAGGGATTGAAGAGCAGAAACTCATCCCACGAGCACCACTGATCTTTCCGGCGCATGAAGCCGATCACCTCCCACATCTCGCCCTTCAACAAGCCACGAGCACCGATGGGCAGCACGGGCTTGATTTGCAGCGTGGACTTCATCACCTGGCCCATCTCCGCGAGGCCGGGCTTTGAGGTATCGAGAATGGTGGCGCAGGAGCCACACACGGCGGACATCGAAAGGCCCTCGGCACGGATGTGAACCGGCGCGGCACAGTTCGGGCAATTCTCCGCCTGGCTCTGATGCCGCGTGATCTCCGCGTGCTGATCCCAGCCGGGCACTTGGCGCAGTTCGGTGAAGTTCAGCTCTTCAAACTGGGCATAATGACCCGCGTAAAAGGTGCGCTGATCGCCATTTATCTCGACGGTGCCAAAGCCACCATCCGGCCCGGTGAGATCAATGCCGGTGCGCAGAGCATCTGGAGCCACCGCAAAGGGCAGCTCGCCCTCCGCCGCGATGCATCGGGCCTTTTTCACATCATTCACCAGCCAGCTCTGACCCGCGAGCGTGATGCGGGCACCGGCATTCAGATTCAAATCGACCTGCGCCGCCTCCGGCGCGGTCTGCTCAAAGCTCACCATGTAAAAACCCATCGCCTCCGCGATCCAGCCGATTGTCCCACCGCCGAAATCCGCACACCATTCCGTCCAGCTCCCATCTCCCCAGTGGAGTCGCAGGCGGCCGATGAGCGTGAAGCCGCGTCCCGCGTAATGACCTTTCGTGCCGATTTGCAGCGGCGAAAGGTCCGGCGGCAGTTCAGCCATCGTGCCGAAGGTCTCCACCTTAAAATCCTTCCGCACCACCGAGGAGCGGCAGTGCTCGCACACGGCAAAAATGGCAATCGACGAGCGAAACGGTACGGGGGCCCCGCATTGAGGGCAGTCGTAACGGCGTGAATCGAAAGATGGAATCGGCTCGGACAAGGTGCGCCGATTGAAACGGGAGTTCAGCGCTTTGGAAACTGAAAATTGGTCCTGGAATCGGAATATATCTCGTGACGAAGAATGCCGCTGAATGCTATTAGCCGCTATGGAAGAAAAGCTGACACACGAGGAACAACTGGCGGCCATGCGTCAGGAAATGCAGCAGTGGGCGTTTGGCATCCGATCCGTTTATGTGCTGCTTCTGGCGCTGCCATTGTACTATATCACTCGCATCCTGGTGGAGCTTCCGCAGGTCGGCCAGATCTTCGAGGACATGCTGGGAAGTAAACAAAAACTGCCCGCGACAACCTTGCTACTGCTCGATCATCCTCTGGCGGCGGGCTCTGTCATCTGGCTGGGCACCATCCTAGCGGCTGCCGCGATTTTCATGCTTCAAAGCGCCAAGCAAGTTTGGGTCGTCAAGGTGATCAGCGTGATCTTTTTGATCGCCTCTGCTCATGTGGTGACGGCGCTTCTGATGGAGCCTCTGATGCAGGTGGTGATGAATCTGAGTGGTGGCGGCGGGTGACGCTCACCCAAGTGCCCGCTTCAGCAGATTCGCCGTGATGCGCTGCACACGCTTATCGGTGCCATGAGGGCGGGAGTAGTGGCTCCACACGGGCATGTGACCGGGTGGTTTGCTCAGCCCTTGTGCCCACCAGATGGTGGAGGCGTTGAAGATGAAATTGCCCTGCGGACCCTCAAAAATGACTGACTGCCATTGCTGCGGGTTGCGACCACCTTGGAAGGCGGTGCCTGCGGCGAGGACTTCGAGGCCTGGAAGGTCCTTGGGCGGATCGCCATGATATTCCCAGCCGATCATTCCAGGGATGGAATCACCCTTCTTCATGCCGGTGCCTTCAAAAAGCCAATGATCAGGCTTCACGCAGGTCCAATCGCCACCGCCGTTGACGGGGTCGATGTTTCGCACGCCCATCAGATAGCCTTCATCCGGGCCGCGATGCGGATAGGGTCCATGCTCCTTCTCGCGATCCACCGCGTATTTGTAATCGCCCCCATACGGCCCACCACGGAAGATGCGGCGGTTTGGCACACCCGAGGCATTGGGCGAGAAGGGCGTGACCCAGCACACCGAGTTGCCGGAGAGGAAGAGCAGGTTCACGCCGGTATCGCGCATCTTTTCCACGCTTTGATACTGACGAATGTCCCAATACTCATCGTGGCCCACGCTGATGAAGGCCTTGGACTTCAAGCCGCGCTCCGGGGAGATCATGTCCGCATTCGAGCAGTAGCTCACGTCATAGCCCTGCTCCTCCAGCCAGTAGGCCAGCGGGAATTCGAAGCACAACCACTCGCCACTGCCGACCGACTGCGGGTTCTCATAAATCTGCGCATACTTCGCGTAAGGCCGGTCAAAGCTCACATCGCTCGTCGAGCCTTGGTTCCCCTTCGGATCGGTGTAGAGCGAGTAGTCATCCGGCCATTTGTTGTAGGCCTGCCAGGTGTTGTCGCTGCATTGGAGGAGGATGTCCGCCTTTCGATCATCGGTGACGATGAAAACGATGTAGCTCTGCCAGTAGGGCTCATCCGTGGAGGGCGGCAACGTCGTCAATCGGCCCAGATAGACGCCGCTGACCCAATCCGCCGGAATCGTGATCGACGTGCATTTTTCCCACTGGCACTCGCGGAGGCGCTTTTCGCCGATGCCGGGCGTGGGCTGCTCTTTGCCTTCAAAAGGCCCCAACTCGGCCATCTTGCGTGCGCCACGGCCTCCGTAGAAACCGGTGCGGAAGATCTCGATCTTGAACTTCGCCGCTGGTTTTGTGCTCACGAAGACATCGAGCACCTCGCCGGCCTTCACCGACTGCCGGGAGCAGTAACCCTCAATCACCGGCGAGCGATAGCCGCTGCCATCCAGCCGCATTCGCGTGAGCTGCCAGTCGTTGGAGCCTGCGCGGGCGTTTTCTTGTTGGATCACATTCATGAGATGCAGAATAAGCCGTGGGAAGCGCTGACCTTTCCAGTCTTGCCGATGAGGTGAAGCAACCTACCACCTCAGGCCGTTGAAGTCGGCATGCGTCTTCTGATTTGCCTCTCTCTTGCCGTGACGAGCCTTTGGGCCTCACCACCGAACGTCGTGCTCATCATCAGCGATGATCAGGGCTATCCCGATCTCGGCTGCATCGGCAGCAAGCCGCTCATCACGCCAAACCTCGACAAGCTGGCCGCCGAAGGTGTGCGGGCGGCGAGTTTTTATGTGACCTGGCCCGCTTGCACGCCATCACGCGGCAGCGTGCTCACCGGACGCTATCCCCAGCGCAACGGGCTCTACGACATGGTGCGCAATGACATGGTGAATTACGGCTACCAGTTTTCGCCGGAGGAGTATGCCGTGTCCCCGGAGATGACGCTGGGTCTCGATGTGCGCGAGGTGACCATCGGCGACATGCTGAAGAAAGCCGGTTACGCCACCGGCTGCGTGGGCAAGTGGGACATGGGGCAGGCGAAGCGCTACCTACCGCTGCAGCGTGGCTTTGATTTCTTCTACGGCCATGGGAACAACGGCATCGATTACTACACGCACGAGCGTTACGGCGTGCCGTCGATGTTTCGAGGCAATGAACGCACGCAGGAGGACAAGGGCACCTATGTGACGGAGGTCTTTCGCCGCGAGGCGCTGCGCTTCATCGGCGAGCATGCGGGGAAGCGGCCCTTCTTTCTCTACCTGCCTTTCAATGCGCCTCACAGCGCTTCGACCTTTGGTGAAGGCACGAAGGAAGGTGAAAAGAAGAAGGGTGAGGGCGTGCAGGCACCGGAAAAATACGTCGCCATGTATCGCGGGAAGGTCGAGGACGAGAAGCTGGCACGTTACTGCGGCGCGGTGACGTGCATGGATGAGGCCATCGGGGCCGTGATGCAGGCGGTGGAGACGGTGGGGCTCACGCAGGACACGATGTTCATCTTCCTCTCCGACAACGGCGGCAGCGGCAATGGCGGCAACGCCCCGCTGAAAGGCAGCAAGAGCACGATGTGGGAGGGCGGGCTGAGGGTGCCCTTCCTCCTGCGCTGGCCGGGCAAGGTGCCGGCAGGAAAAGTGATCGATGAATTTCTCACCTCACTGGAACTGCTGCCCACCCTGCTGGCTGCCACTGGTGCCAAAGCTCCCGATTGGGTGAAGCTTGATGGCTACGACATGCTGCCCGTGCTACGCGGCGAAGCGAAATCACCGCGCCGTGAGATGTTCTGGCAGCGTCGGGCCGACAAAGCCGCTCGCTTTGAAAACTGGAAGTGGGTCGATTCTGGCAAAGGCGGCGGCCTTTATGATTTGAGCACTGATTTGGGCGAAAAGAAGGATTTGAGCCGCGAAAAGCCAGAAATCGCCAAGCAGATGCGCGAGCGTTTTGAGGCGTGGCGAGCCGAGATGGATGCCAGCGAGCCTCGCGGGCCATTTCGGGACTACTGAGCGGCGCTTTCGGAAAGAAACACCTCGAAGTCAGAGGCACTCACTTCTTCAACCGCTGGCGCACGCACTCAAACAGGCACACGCCGGTGGCGACGGAGACGTTCAGGCACTCGACTTTGCCGCCCATGGGGATCTTCACGAGGAAATCGCAGTGCTCGCCGGTGAGGCGGCGCATGCCGGGGCCTTCGGCACCCATGACGATGCCGATACCGCCTTTCAAATCGAGATCAAAAAGGCTCTGCGTGGCTTCATCCGCCGTGCCGACCAGCCACACGCCGAGTTCTTTGAGCTTGTCCATGGCACGGGCGAGGTTCGTCACGCGGACGAGCGGCACATTCTCCGCGCCGCCGCAGGCCACACGAATGACCGTATCGCTGATGGGGGAGGATTTATCCTTCGGCATCACCACCATCGAAACCCCCGCCGCATCGGCGGTGCGCAGGCAGGCACCGAGGTTGTGTGGGTCCTGCACGCAATCGAGGATGAGGACGAGCGGGTCTTTTTTATCCTCCAGCAGGCTGGCGAGATCCGTCTCGTCGTAGGTGTGAACGTGATTGTCACTCCGCGAATGGCGGTTTTGACGAGCGATGGGATTGTCTGAACGGTTCGGGCGCATGCGTGATGGGCCGGACATAGGCCGCTGAACCGCGTTTGGCAAAAATCTTCGCGTCGGCAATGCGGGAAGACTCACGTCTTCCGCTACGAAGCAGCCTTTTTCTCTCACGGCACGGCGGACCACACCACGCGATAGAATTTGCAGCCTGGATCGGGACTCGTGTCGGTCCAGGTGCCGGTGGTGGTGTAGGTCTGGGTGGCGGTGGTGGCATCGGTCCAGGTCGTGAGATCGGTGGAAACTTGGACTTTTTGATACATGCCACGCACGGCCGTCCAACTCAGTGTGGCACTGCCGGAGCCGAGGGTGACGGCAGGTGAGAGGCTCTGGCTGAAGATGGTGCCGCTCCAGTATTTCTCCGCGAGGGCGAAGGCGCTCTGACCGGCCTGCGAGCCGACGTGTCGCCCGTGGAAGTCGTCCTCGCTGGGGTGGATGCCGCCGAAGCGTCGCGATTGGCCTGCCTGATCCGCAGCGTCGAAATACGAGCACCATTGCAGATCGACGGCGGCGCTGGGGCCTTTGTCGATCTGCATCGAATTGGCGGCGTAGGTGTGATGGTGAAAGCCGCCGGGGAAGTAGGGACTGCCGGTGATGCTCGCCAATACCTCCGCCGCAGCCCGGCTGAAGGTGCTGTGACCGCTGATGTAACCGGGAAAGGCGGGCGTGTTGAAGGTCTTGCGCTGAAAGGGAAGCCAGTCCTTCGCCAGCATCCAGGTGACGATGCTTTGATTCGTGGCGATGGAAGGCGCGGGGAGGTTGTTGTTGTGCTCACCGGGCCAGGATTTCACGGCGATCTGCCCGATGAAGTTCGTGCCGAGCTGCGTGAAGCCGGTGTTGAGGTCGAAGATGTTTCGATGCTTGCCTCCGACGGCGGCCGTGGCGCTGGTGATGACCTCACACACATCCGTCATGAGCGGCAGGCCTTCGGCGTGATACGATTGGCCGCCGACGTTCGATGACTGGCCTTTGCTGGCCATGTAGCGGATCATCGTGATGGGTCGCGGGCCGGAGTAGTAGCGTTTCAAAGCCCATGCAGCACAGGCGGCATCGTGCGTGGCAGCGGAGAGGGCGAAATAGACCTTCACATCCCATTCGAGATCGTTCACGACGGGGCCGGTGCCGCGAAGGCGCTTCACGGTGGCAGGATTGTCAGCCACTTGATTCGCCAGCACATGCCAGTGGCCGGGTGGCGTTTCGGAATGCGGTCCGTCGGCCCAAAATTCAGCGAGCACGCGGGTGTAGTCACCGCGCTTCACGTGGTTCGCGGCATAGGTGCCACCGGCGACGGGATTGGTGAGAAAGCCGGTGCCGCTATCGCTGCCCAGCGGATTGTTGCCGATGGCACCGGGGGAGATGTTCACGAGTGTGTTGTCATTGAGCTGGCTGCTAGCGATGAGCACGCCGAGGGCCTGCTGCTTATATTCATGGTCCGTGGCACTGGTGACGCCGCCGAAGCTGAGCCGCGAGGGACCGCCAAAAGGATCGAGCCAGGGCTTCGTGGCATCGCTGCGGGTGAGGCTGAAAGGCGTGGTGGCGAGGCTTTGCACGCCGAGGAAGCTCTGCGTGCCGCCCGGCTCGGGGATGCCGTTTTGTGACACGCTGGTGGCGAGATCGAGCGGCTGCCAGTAGTTCGGATGCGTGCCTGTGGGAATGCCAAAGCCGAGCGGGCGATTCGAGATGAAGCTGGCATTTGTGCCGAGCACGGAGAGGGCAAGGCTGGGGCTCAGATTGGGATTGATGCTCACCGTGTAGGCCTGCGGATAGCCCGTTTGGTTAAAACCATCGTTTGCCGACCAGTTCAGCACTGTCTGGCCGAGGCGTTTGCCGAGTTCCGCCGGCGTGGTGGCCGTGGTGATGGCGGATTGGCCCACGCTCGGCGAGTAGCCGAGCGAGGTCAGTTTTGCATCAAAGGCATTCCGCAGGGTGGTGGTGGTAAACCGCTCCCGCAGCACGCGATAGGCCGCGTAGCTGATGGCCTCATGCCGTGCCGCTTCGATGCCCGAGGGCAGCGGCGAGATCTTTTCGTTTTGCAGGTAGCCGATGGCCGTGGCGTCGTAGGCCGCCCAGGCATTGTACATGGCCGTGGCCATGTGGAACAGGTTCCGCGCATGCTGCGGCGGGTTGGGAATCGTCTGCCGGATGGCACTGAGGAGCTGCTCATTCCATTCCCGTGCGGCGCTGAGAGCACGCAAACCTGCCGTTGAAGCCAGAAAGGCTAGCACGAGCACCGCAGCGAATGGAAAACGTCGATTCATGAATGGGAGGGGTTCTACCAGAAGACCCAGCGGCCTGTCTGCATCGAAATCTCCCGGTTCATCGAGCAAAGTTACCGCTGGACGAAGAATTCATGCGGGGCATGCGTTCTCACCCGACCATGAAAATCGCCTCGCTGCTCGCCACCACCCTTGTTTTCAGTTTTCAGGCTCTCGCCGCCGAATTCACCGTCACGGAGACGCCCACGGGCGGCGCGGTGGTGAAGGTGGATGGGCAGGCCTTCGCCGAATACGTCGTCGATCAGGCGAACAAGCCTTACCTCTGGCCGATCTACGGCCCCACGGGCAAATCCATGACGCGGGCTTATCCGATGCAAAACGTCCCCGGCGAGAAGCAGGACCATCCGCATCATCGCGGGCTGAACTTCGGTCACCAGAGCATCAATGGCTCCAATACCTGGGCGGAGAAGGCCACCTATGGCGAGAAGTCCAAGCCGGAGTCCCTGGCGCTGCTGGGCAGCATCAAGCACACCCGCTTTGGCACGCTGAAAGGCGGCTCCACGGCGGTCATCGAAGCCTATGCGGACTATGTGACCTCCGAAGGCAAGAAGACCGTCTCCGAGAAACGCGTGATGACTTTCATGGTCGAAGGCGACACGCGGATCATTGATGTGGACATCGACCTGATCGCCTCGAATGGCGATGCGGTGGTGGGTGATGAAAAGGATGCCGGCCTGAGCATCCGCGTGCCGCACAGCATGAGCGTGGACGCCAAAGAAGGCGGCCAGATCATCAACGCCAATGGCGACAAAGATGCCGACGCCTGGGGCAAGCGTGCGACGTGGTGTGATTTCCACGGTCCCGTGGAAGGCGAGCACCTCGGCATCGCCATGCTGAACCATCCCGCGAGCTTCCGCCATCCCACGCCCTGGCACGCCCGCACCTACGGCCTCTTCACCGCGAATGCCTTTGGCCTCTCTTCGCTCAAAGTTCAGGCTGAGAGCGGCGAGATGACGCTGAAGCAGGATGAACGCATCAAGCTGCGCCACCGCTTCATCTTCCACAAAGGCGATGAGAAGGTCGGCAAGATCGCCGAGGCCTTTGAGAAGTATGCCAAGGAGGAGAAGTAAGCTCTCTCTGCCCGTCGACAGCCAACCACACGTTTCCAAAGATCACGACGGATGATACGAATGCATGCCAGAGCAGCCTTGTGGTGCTTCCGCGGCCTTTTCTTCCTGCTGCTCTCGTTTCCTCTCATGGCTGAAAACCTGCGCATCGGCATCATCGGGCTGGATACCTCGCACGCGGAGCAGTTCACGCTGCGGCTGAACGACACGGCGAATCCGAACCATGTGCCGGGAGGCCGCGTGGTGGCCGCTTTTGCCACGCCGAGTGCGGACATCGAGGAGAGCCGCAGCCGCGTGGATGGCTTCACGGCCATCGTGCGGGATAAATTCGGTGTGCGCATCGCCAGCGGCATCGAGGACGTGTGCAAAAACGTGGATGCCATCCTCCTGCTCACACTGGATGGCCGTCCGCGACTGGTGCAGATGAAGCAGATCCTTTCCTTCGGGAAGCCGGTGTTCATGGACAAGCCGGTGGCGGCCTCGCTGAAGGATGCGGTGGACATTTATAAGCTCGCCGAAGCCGCGAAGGTGCCCGTTTTCAGTGCCTCAGCCATCCGCTGGTATTCCGGCGTGCTCGACGTGGCCAATGTGGAGAAAGAACCCGCTCACGGTGCCCTCTCGTATGGTCCAGCGCATATCCTGGCGCATCATCCCGATCTGTTCTTTTACGGCATTCATCCCACGGAGGCTCTTTTCACCATCATGGGCACCGGCTGTCTCTCGGTGAGCCGCGTGACCACGCCCACATCATCGGTCGTCACCGGCCTGTGGCAGGGAAACCGCACGGGCACGCTGCATGCCATTCATGAAGGTGCGAAGGCTTACAAGGTCATCCGCTTCGGCAAAACCGCCGTCACCGAGCAAAAGAGCGAGGGCGACTACACGCCGATGCTGCGCGAGATCATCAAATTCTTCCAGACGAAGCAGGCCCCCATCTCCGCGAAGGACACGCTGGAGATTTACGCTTTCATGGAAGCCGCCGAAGAGAGCAAACGCCGTGGCGGCAAGTCCATCTCCCTCCGCGAAGTGCTCAGCAAAGCCGGTGCACCCGATGCCTGGCTCACCGCCGATCCGAAAGCCACGCCCGCACCTTCCACGAAGCCCACCGAGAAGAAAAATCTCCCGCAACCGGGGAGCGAGTAGTGAAGCCAAGATGGAAGAAATCTTATCTTGCCAAGAAAGCGGCGGGTGTGGTTCAATACGCGAATGATGACACCTCGAATTTGCCCTTTGAAACCCGGCTCGCTGCCTCGGCAGGATGTGGAATTTCAGCAATGGCTGGGTCGGCGGGACTGGATCAAGCGTTTTGCACTCGGCACGGCGGCCACGTTGGGCGGCGGACTTACCACGCCGGTGATGGCTGACATTGTCCCGGGTTCCAATCCGGCAAACATCATCCAAATCGACCTCAACACCTACCCTGCCCTACTCAACGAATACGGCTCCGTGCGCTTCAATTTGTTTGGCACCTCGGTGAGCAATGGCATCATCACCGTCACATGTGCTCCTGGACCCGTCTATTACGCGATGAGTGCCTACTGCACTCACGCAGGATGCATCGTCGAGGCCTATGACCACAGCCCCGGCACGGAGGCAATGATCTGCTACTGCCACGGCTCCGTTTTCAACATCCAGGGTCAGATCCTCTCGGAGGCTTCTCAGGGCCAGCCGAGCCTGCCAGCCTACAACACCTCGCTGAGCGGCTCTATACTGAGTGTGCAGATTCCGAATTTGAATCTCAAGGTGAACGCCATCACCCCATCGACACCAGTGAGCGGCAATGCACGCTTCCAGATTGCCTTCCCAGTCAAGCAGGGCGGCAAGTACCGCGTGCTGTACACACCTGACCTCACCACCGCTCCAGTTCAGGTGAATTTCTCCAACACAGCCGGCGGGTCACTCAGCGTGTCGCAGTTCAACTCGGGTGCCAACAGCACCAAGAGTGTCTGGGTGCAAAACAACGCCGCACGGGGCTTCTACATGGTGGAGATGATCTATGCTGAGTATGTGCCGTAGCAGCATGATTCAGGCGGCGGGGTAATCGGGCCATTTCTGGCTCCGGTGAAGCAGGAATGCTCGCTCACGTCTCGCAAAGCTTCATCTACGGCACACGGTCCACCGCCAGACGCACGAATTGCTTCACCGCATCACCGCCGCTCAACGGACGTGTGACATTGACCTGCCTCACCGTGCCGCTGACGACGCTCTCACTGGTCACACTTCCACCATTTTGGCCAGTGGCAGCTACTCCGGCCACGCTTTGGGCGATGGGCGTCCAGGTGATGAGATCGGCGCTGATTTCGAGCCGGTAGGTTAGATCGGTGGCGGCGCTATCACGGCGGAAGGAGGTGGTCAGTGTGCTGCTGCCGCCGGAAGGCACGGTGAAGACCGGGACGACGCCATTCGTGGCATCATAGACGAGCGGGCTGTAACCAAAGGCATACTCGAGCTTGGTGGCGATACCATCGCCGTCGAGATCAGGGTCCACCCACTGGCCAGTGAGGTGCGTGGGGAAAAGCTGCGCGAACCACTTTTCATACGGCGTGGCCGGCACGAGCACGAGTTGAGGACGCTTCACTGTGTCCGCATCCTCACGGCTGGCGAGTGTTTTGGTGGTGGATGCGGAAGGCACATCCGAGGTGGCGAGCAGCCAGCCAAAATTGCTCACCGGTGCGGCCAGCCAAGCATGCACATCGGTGACCATCTGCGGGCCAAAAAAGGCGCGGAAGCCACTCTGGGCAAACAAACCAAATCCTGCGGAGATGGCTGTGGCGTAATCGCCACCTTCATTGGTCCACGCCGTCGGCGTGGTGCTGGAATAGACACGATTGATCCAGGTGGCGTCTCCGTTTTGGGCCGAAACGCCACCGCTGAGGCTGGTGGATGCCCCCTCGCCCCATTCGGCGAGCACCCGATGCAGCAGCGTGTTGCGCTGCGTGGCCACGCCGGTCTCGGAGGCATTCACATGAAGCTGCAGCACGGCGGCGCTGAAACGTGAACCCGCAGGCAGTGAGGTGAGATCAAACTGCAGCAAAGCCCGGCGTACATCGTTGGAGGCCGACGAACCGGTGAAGAGAGGTCCCTGGCCATTGGCGAGCTCGCTGGTGCTTTCGGAGAAGATGGAGCTGTCTTTGACGGCGGTTAGCACAATGGGAGCAGGATTCACCGGCACAGGCACGAGCTTGTAGAGGCCGCCATTGGGCAGGCCGTTTTCCAGGGCGAGCACGCCACCGCTGCTCTTCGTGCCTACATACAGCTCCCCATCGGCATCACGGCCGAGGCTAATCACACGGGTGGAGAGCGGATTCCCACCGAGGATGGGGATGGCCTCGTTCAGCGTGAAGACGCCACTGCCCGGCGAGGTCTCCTCCAGTCCCATGAGTCGGCCGCTGGCGGACCCGGCGGTGGCACCGTAATCACCAAACACATACTTCCCCTGCAAAGCGGGAATCCCGCTGCCTCGATAGACATGGCCACCGGTGATCGAAAGGCCCAGCAGTGGCAAGCTGGTGCCCGTCATGCCGGGATGGCCGTATTGCACGATGGGATCGATCAGCGTGCCACCCGGATGCGTCATCGTGGAGGAGAAGGATGGCCTTTCAGTGCCCTCCATGTAGCGCCAGCCGTAGTTCCCGCCGTTCACGATGAGATTCACCTCCTCGATGCGACCCTGGCCCACATCGGCGCAGAATAGCCTACCGGTGCCGCCGGGCCCTTCGTCAAAGCTCAGTCCCCAGGGATTGCGAATGCCAAAGGCGTAGATTTCCTGCTTCACAATGCCGCCGGAACTCACAAAGGGATTGCTGGCAGGAATGCCATACTGCCCGCCGGGGCCGTTCGTGCCCAGCGGATCGATTCGGAGGATTTTGCCGAGGTACACGGTCTTGTCCTGACCGTTGCCGAGAGCGTTTGTAGGTGATGGAATCACAGGTGGTCCAGCAATTGGTGCTGCACCACCTGAGTGTCCTACGTTATTGTCATTCGAGCTCCCGCCATCCCCGCTGCCGATGTAGAGCAGCCCGCTAGCATCAAAGACGATGTTGCCACCATTGTGATTGCTCTGAGGCTGTGGGTAGAGCAGCAGCTTCCGCTCAGAAAGCGGATCGGCCACATTCCGATCCCCGGCGGAGACTTGAAACTCGGCGATGACCGTCGTGCAGTTCACCGTCCATGAGCCGCCGTCATGCTGGGGCGGATCGATGCCGGCCTGGTAGTTCTTATTGTAGTTCAGATAGAACCGCCGGAAGCCTGGAGAAGCCGGATTGGCGTAACCGGGATGAAAAGCTAGGCTCAGTAGGCCCCGTTCGGAGTAGCCGGTGTTCACGGGAATCACCTTCTGATGCGCCGGATTCGCCGCCGTGTTCGAAATATCCAAAAACGGCACCGGACGCATCATTCCGTTCTCGATGATGAAAATGCGACCGGGCTGATCACACACAAAAACCCGCCCGCTGCCATCCGGTGCGGACACGATGCAGGTAGGGGAATGAAATTGCTGCAGCACCACCGGTTTCATGTGGAGCACCGGAAACGCACCCCGAGCACTGAAGACAGCCGATAGGGCAAACAGGGCAGCGTAAATCAGTTTCATCGTGGCGCGTGGATTGAGCCTCGATTACACCAGACCGCTCAGAATCCGGCAAGATCTGTTTTGCCACGAAAAGAGAATGACGAAGGCACCCGTCATTCCTCATTCGATCTTCGTCATGACCGCCGCAGGCGGTCAATGCATCTCCACTTCGCAGTGGCCGAGGCCGCCGCGGTAGTAGTTGAACTGCACGTTTTGATGATCAGCCAGCAAGGACATCGGCACGGCGCTATCCGCGAGGCGCTTGGAGATCATGAGAGCCGTCAGGCGCTGGCCGAGCGGGTTGTCATGCATACCGGCGTGCCAGATGCTGACCTTTTCCGCCATCCACGTTTCCTTCGGGCCAACGGTGATGGCCATTTGCGGGACCATCGTGATATTGCCGCCTCCTGAGGTGCGGGCATTCTGCATGAGCGTGGCCGGATGCAGGTCCACGATGCGGGTGGTGAGCTTGCGATACTCCGCAGGTGGCGGCGGCTCGTTCTTCCATTTGCCGGTACGCTTGGGGGGATCGTTGAAGGCCCAGTGCTTGATGTCGCCCTGGCCGCCCTGCATGAGCACGCAGCGCACGCCGCTTTGCCAGCTCTTCACATACTCGGTCACATCGGCCTTGGGGAAATGCAGGTGCGTATCCGGCATGCAGAGCTTCTTTTGCATGCGGTCAAAGCACAGCTCGCGGTCCGCCCGCTCGAAGGAAAGGGGATGCTCCATGCTCACCTCTTTCTTCGTGGCTTCGTCATACCACTCATCCATGCCCCAGAAGTGGCCGTCCTTGATGGAAATACCCAGATCATTGATGAGGCGGGCCACCAGAGGAAGCTGCTCCGTGGGGCCGATGGGGCCGCAGATGCCAGTGGGATTGTCCGGGGTGGCCTGTTTCCACGCGTGGATGTATTCGAGAGCTTCAGCGAGGTAAAAATCCTCCAGCGTGTCATACATCACGACCTTGAAGCCAGGCCGGGAGAGCTGGCGAAGGTCACGCTCGGTAAGCCGGGCGGCGTCATTGATGAGATCGTAGTCCAGGGTGGTGTAGTCCCACCAGTCCGGGGCGATGTGGCTGATTTTGCGCGGCATGGCTGAATTTAAGGTTGAGAGACGACTCTCATGGAGAACGCTCCGTTTGCCAAGACCTCATCCTGCGAGGTGGAAAAAAATCACCCGGAGGGCACCCATCGCCTCGCTTGACCACATCCTGACCTCCATTTATCGACGCTTTTCTACCATCCCATCCACCACATCTCATGTCACTCCCCGCAGTCATCCTCTTCGCCGGTCAGGGCGCTCAAAAAGTCGGCATGGGCAAGGACCTCGCCGAGGCCTTTCCCGAAGTCCGCAGCCTGCTCGACCAGGCGGATGCCGCGCTCGGCTTTTCGCTGACCCAAGTGATGTTTGATGGCCCAATGGAGGATCTGACGAAGACCAGCCGCTGCCAGCCCGCCCTGTATGCGCACGGCCTCGCCCTCCTCGAATTGCTCAAAGCCAAGGTGCCGCAGCTCGAAATCACCGCCACGGCCGGTCTCTCTCTTGGCGAATTCACCGCGCATGCCGCCGCAGGCACGTTTGACTTCGCCACCGGCCTGAAGCTCGTCTTCCAGCGTGGCAGCTTCATGGAAGAAGCTTGCGATAGTACCAAAGGTGCCATGGTCGCCATGCTCGGGGGTGAGGAGTCCGCCATCCGTGAACTCGCCGCCGAATGCGAGGTGGATGTGGCAAACCTGAACGCCCCCGGCCAGATCGTGCTCAGCGGCACTGCCGCCGGCATCGAGGCCGCTGCGGCCAAAGCCAAGGACAAAGGCATCAAGCGTGCCATCCCCCTGCCCGTGGCCGGCGCCTACCACAGCCGCCTGATGCAAACGGCCCAGGACAAACTAGCCGCCGTACTGGCCGAAACCGCCCTCGCCACGCCCCGCTGCACGGTGGTGAGTAATTTTGCCGCGAAGGCCGTCTCCACCGCCGAAGACATCCGCGAGACATTGACGAAGCAGGTCACCGGCAGCGTTCGCTGGGTGGAATGCATGCAAAGCCTTATCGCCGCCGGTCACACCCGTTTCATCGAACTCGGCCCCGATGGCACCCTGGCGGGCCTCATGGGCAAAATCGACAAATCGGTGCAGGTGATCACCATCAAGGATGTGCCGAGCCTGGAAGCCGCGATCGCCACGCTGACTGCCTGATGTTCGTAGTTCGGGCTTCAGCCCGTGATTGGAGCGTAAACTCACGGGCTGAAGCCCGAACTACGAACAAAGCCTTCAGCGACTCAGATCACCACACCCGCTCCAGCACCTTGTCAAAGAAGCCACGGGTGGCTCCTGGGCGGAAACGCTTCTTCGCACCTTCTCCCGAGAGGCTCGCCATCGGGCCTTTTTGGTCCACCACACGGATAGAATCCACCTCGATGCGGGCTACCGGGCAGTCATTGCTATCCACCGGCATTTTCGAGATATGCTGGAGCACATCAAGGCCGCTCACCACCTGCCCGAAGACGGTGTACTTGCCTTCGAGAGCACTGTAATTGCCGAGAGAGATGTAAAACTGCGAGCCGTTCGATTTGCGGGTGGGGTTCACGTTGTCACTGCGGCGGGCCATGGCCACGGAACCGACCCGATGCGGGCGGCGGATCTCAGCCGTGATGCTGCGGTCCTCTCCGCCGGTGCCCCACTGATCCCGCTTGTCTTCATCAGCCGTCAAAGGATCGCCCGTCTGAACGAGGAAATTCTCGATAGCACGGTGGAAGGCCAGACCATCGAAAAATTTGCTTTCACAGAGGTCGATGAAATTCGCCACGGTCTGGGGCGCGGCATCGGGATAAAGGGCGATGACCACCACCTCCTTCGTGGCGCCGAAGGAGATATCCATGATGGCCAGTTGGTGAACGGAATCCGGTGACCACTGGGCGGGATCATCCGCACGCGGCGTAAGCACTGGCGGTGGCGTGAAATTGCTACTCTGGCGTCCACCACGCGTGGTGATGCGGGCACCCGGAGCTATTCCGCCGCTGGGGATCTGAGTGACGCCATTGATCGTGCTCATCGGTAGGCCAGCACCAGCGGAGCTGCCAGCATTCCCGGGCTTCTCCGCTGCCTGAAAGACGGATTTTTGAGCCTGCTCAGCGAGCTTATCGAGTTCCGACTGAGAAAGCGTGGGGGCCGTGGTAGGCAGCACCGTCGGCGGAGCCTGCTGAGACTGGATGCTCGGGGACACCGGCAGCGTCTGCGCCAAGGCAGGAGCAGCGAGAGCGGCCAGGCAGGCCAAGAGGCGGATCGGGAGCGGGATCTTCACAGGCATTTAGAAAAAGCGTTCACATTTAAGCAGCTTCCGCGCCTTCTCAGCGAAGGTTCGCAGGCACGCTCACGGAGGGCTGGGCAGGAACGGCAGCAGCCGGGGCCTGGGCAGGGGCGGCGGCAGCTGGGGGCTGGACCGCCGGTGCGGCAGATTCTGGATTGCTATAGCCGGCCGCCGCAGCCGCCGAAGAATTGGATTGGAAGAACTGCTTCGGACCACCGCGGGCCTTACGTTTTGGCAGGCCCCATTGCACATCCATCTCGTCAGCCTGGGCTACCGAGGGGTACTTCAGATCGGCATTGTGGCCGCAGGAGATTAAAGCACAGGAGGCGATCAGGACGAGGGTGAGGCGGACAGGTGTCATGGTTAGAAAAAGGTGGGAATCTTCTGGCTGGCGAGGCGGCGATAGTAGGCTGCCGGATTTCCGCTGGCAACTGCGAATCCTCCCCCTCTTGACTCGCCGCACGACACCTGCCATCTCAAGCCAGTCCATTTCATAAATCAAAAGTCATAATTCATAAATTCCCCATGGCCGCCCCCGCCCACAACTACACCGAAGACAGCATCAAGTCCCTCGACTGGCGTGAGCACATCCGCCTCCGCCCCGGCATGTACATTGGGAAACTCGGCGACGGCTCCCTCCCCGAGGACGGCATCTACGTTTTGCTCAAAGAAGTCGTCGATAACTGCATCGACGAGCACGTCATGGGCTTCGGCAATACGATTGAGATCGAGATCGACGATGCGCAAACCGTCACCGTGCGTGATTACGGCCGCGGCGTGCCGCTGGGCAAGCTCATGGAATGCGCCGCGCAGATCAACACAGGCGCGAAATATGATTCCGAGGCCTTCAAACGCTCCGTGGGCCTCAACGGCGTCGGCATCAAGGCGGTGAACGCCCTTTCCGAGTTCTTCGAGATCCAGGCCATCCGCGAAAACCAGACCCGCAGCATCGAATTCAGCCAGGGCCTCGTGCAATACGACATGGGCAAGCCCAAGCCCTGCACCGAGCCAAACGGCACCCGCATCGCCTTCCGCGCCGATACCGGGACCTTCGCGGATGACACCCATTACCGCGTCGATTTCGTCCGCGAGATGTTGCGCTTCTACGCCTGGCTGAATCCCGGCCTCACGCTCATTTTGCGCACGCATGCCGGCGAGGAGAAATTCAAATCCAAGGACGGCTTGATGGACCTCATCCGCACCAAGCTCACCGAGCAACCGCAGTATCCCATCATCCACATCGCCGGGAAGGATAT
>JBILVU010000026.1:0-53139 GCA_044370285.1 Prosthecobacter sp. | reverse complement strand
GCACGGCACCGGCTACGGCGAGGAGTATTACAGCTTCGTCAACGGCCAGAACACCACCCAGGGCGGCACACACATCGCCGCCTTTCGCGAAGCCATCGTGCAGGAGTGCCGCGAGTTCTTCAAAAAGCAGTTCGAACCCGCCGACGTGCGCGGCAGCATCGTGGCCGCCATCAGCGTGAAGGTGCAGGAACCCGTCTTTGAGTCTCAAACGAAGACCAAACTCGGCTCCACCCACATGGAGCCCAACGGCCGCAATCTGCGCACCCACATCCTCAACACTGTCGTCACCCAGCTCGACAACTTCCTTCACAAGCACGCCGATGTGGCCAAGGCGCTTCAGGAGAAGATCAACGCCAACGAAAAGGAGCGCAAAGAGATCAGCGGCATCCAAAAGGCCGCCCGCGAGAACGCCCGCAAGGCAAAGGTCTGCAACAAGAAGCTCCGTGATTGCCGAGTCCACTTCGACACCAAGGACAAGCGTCGCGACGAGAGCACCCTCTTCATCACTGAGGGTGATAGCGCCTCCGGCAGCATCACCAAGAGCCGCGATGTCGAGACGCAGGGCGTTTTCAGCCTTCGCGGCAAGCCGCTGAACTGCTACGGCCTCACTCGCAAGATCGTTTATGAAAACGAGGAGTTCTACCTCCTCGCCAACGCCCTCCAGATCGAGGAAGACCTCGAAGAGCTGCGCTACAACCGCATCGTTCTGGCCACCGATGCCGACGTGGACGGCATGCACATCCGCCTGCTCATGATCACCTTCTTCCTCCAGTTCTTCCCCGAGCTGGTGCGCAAAGGCCACCTCTACATTTTGCAGACGCCGCTCTTCCGCGTCCGCAACAAGAAGGACACCTTCTACTGCTACAGCGACGAAGAACGCCAGCGAGCCATCCACATCTGCGGCAAAAACTCCGAGATCACCCGCTTCAAAGGCCTCGGCGAGATCAGCCCCGATGAGTTCAAGCACTTCATCGGCCCACACATGCGCCTGGAGCCTGTCACCATCCGCGATCAGGCCCTCGACGAGCAAGGCCAGCCCATCCCCACCGAGCACAAGACCGTCAAAGAGATGCTCACCTTCTACATGGGCAAAAACACCCCCGAACGCCAAGGCTACATCGTCGAAAACCTCCGCATCGAGAAGGAACTCGAGTTCAACGAGAAAGGCGAACTCAAGACCGAAGACGACTTCAAACTCGCCGCCTAAGCCTTCCCCACCACCACGATCTCCGTAGCGGCGGGCGGCAGCACGCCGAAATCGTGTAAGCCTCACGTTCTCCGCTACGATCTCAGGCACTCCACAAACACGCGGCCTAACAATCATTGACGTTCTAGGCGCATGACGACAAACTCTCGCGTCATGAGCACCTTGATCGACATCGAAAAAGCCATCGAAAAGCTGCCCCAGGAGGATTTTCATCAGCTTCGCCGTTGGATAGCCAACCGGGATGATTCGCATTGGGATGACGAAATCAGCCAGGATGCCGCCTCAGGTCGATTTGACGATCTCCGCCGCCGCATCACCCAGGATCACAAAAACGGCCTTTGCACCGACCTGTGAAACACAAAGCTCATCCTGACTTCTGGCAGTGCTACAACCAATTGAACGCCTCCATCCAGCGGCTGGCGGATAAGAACTTCGAGCTTCTCAAAACCAACCCACGCCATCCATCCCTCCAATTGAAGAAAGTCGGCTCGGACCTCTATTCGGCGAGAGTGGGCCTCGAGCACCGGGCGCTAGCCTTTGATCTGGGTGAAGAGTGGGTCTGGTTTTGGATTGGTCCTCATGATGCCTATGAGCAGCTCATTCGTAGGTAGCCCCAAGCTCACCTCCATTTACAAAACACCGCGCTGGAAACACCTGCTTCTCCGCTGTTTCATAACCCATGACTGATTTCACCGAACTGACGAACCGTGCCCGCGAGGCAGCGGCTAGGGCGTATGCGCCTTATTCGAAGTTCCAGGTCGGCTGTGCGCTGGTCACGCAGGCGGGCGGCTTGTTTACTGGGTGCAATGTCGAGAATGCCAGCTACGGGCTCACGATCTGCGCTGAGCGGAATGCCATTTTTCATGCCGTCGCCTCCGAAGGACCGCAGATGCGTATCGCCTCACTCGCGGTCATCGCGCTCGGGCATGAGTTTCCGCCGTGTGGAGCCTGCCGGCAGGTCATCGCGGAATTTGCCGCGCCGGATGCACCCGTGTGTTTTCTTCAAAACGGCCTTCTCGTCGCGCAAACCCTGGCCGAACTGCTTCCATCCACCTTCCAGCTATGAAACTGCCCTCCTGTGTCCAACTCCTCGAAGCGAAGCCCGGCTATCCCGTGCTCGAAATCCAGCATCCGAATGCCACCGGTCGCGTGGCGCTGCATGGAGCGCATGTGATGGAATGGATGCCGAATCACAGCGATCCTGTGCTCTACATGAGCCCGGATGCACTCATTGAACTCGGCAAACCGATCCGTGGCGGCATTCCCATCTGCTGGCCTTGGTTCGGACCGCATGCAGACAGCTCCAAGCCCGCTCACGGCTTCGTCCGCACGATGATGTGGGAGTTTGACCGGGCACGCGAGACGCCCGCCGGAGTCGATCTCGTGCTCAAACTGGCCGATTCATCCGAGTCGCGGCTTCTCTGGCCCTTCGGCTTCGAGGCGCGGTTGCACATCAGCATGGGTTTGGAGCTTGAGGTGGGCCTGGAGGTCACGAATACCGATTCGAAGCCCTGGACCATGACCGGTGCCTTGCACACCTACTTCAGCGTTGGCGATGTGCGGCAGATCACCCTCCATGGCCTGCATGGCACGCAGTATGTCGAAGGCCGTCTTTCACCGGACAAGCGCCCGCAGGAAGGTCCCATCGTCATCGACCAAGAGGTGGACCGCCTTTACGCCTCCGACGCCCCCGTGATCGTCGATGATCCCGTCCTCAGCCGCGAGCTGCGCATCGAAAAAGCCGGCAGCCTCAGCACCGTCGTCTGGAATCCCTGGATCGAAAAATCCACCCGCCTCGCCGATCTCCCCGATGAGGCCTACCCGGACTTCGTCTGCGTCGAGACCACCAACGCCGGCGATGACGCCGTCACCCTCGAAGCCGGCGAAACTCACCTCCTCTTCACCCGCCTCTGTGTCCGCCCACTCAAAGATGCGCCGATGCCCTCGCCGACGCTGCCTGAGAGCGGGCTGTTTGCAATACACCAACTCACAGCGACACGCCCCGCTTCCACGGCAAAAAGTCATCTTGGCCTAGCGACACGGCTTTCGGCACATAGTCTCCACTCGCGGTGGCGATGACGAGGTCGAGGACTTCCTCGCCGCATTGCTCGACGGTTTTTTCGCCGGTGATGATGGGGCCGCAGTCGTAGTCGATGAGGTCTGGCATGCGCTTGGCGAGGGTGGTGTTGGTGGCCAGCTTCAGCGTGGGGCACACGGGATTGCCGGTGGGCGTGCCAAGGCCGGTGGTGAAGAGGATCATCGTGCATCCAGCGCCCGCGAGGGCGGTGGTGGACTCGACATCGTTCCCCGGCGTGCAGCAGAGCGTGAGGCCGCCGCCCTTGCGAATCGGTTCGGCGTAGTCGGTCACATCCACGATGGGTGCATTGCCACCTTTCTTCGCGGCTCCGGCAGATTTGATAGCATCAGTGATGAGGCCATCGCGGATGTTTCCAGGGCTTGGATTGGCGTCGAAACCACTGCCACAGGCCTGCGCCGCGCCTTCGTAGGCACGCATGAGGTTCACAAACTTGTCCGCCAACTCGGCGGAGACACAGCGGTCACACAGGCTTTGCTCCACGCCGCAGAGTTCGGGGAACTCGCTGAGCACCGGTGCCCCACCGAGCGCGGCGAGGAGATCGGCGGTATGGCCGATGGCGGGATTCGCCGAGATGCCGCTGAAGCCATCGCTGCCGCCGCATTCCACCGCCATGATGAGATCACTCAGCGGGCAGGCTTCGCGAGTCTGCTCGTTCGCGGTAGCGATGCCGAGAAAGGTGTCGCGAATGGCCCGCTGCATCATGTCACGCTCGGACTGGCTTTTTTGCTGTTCATAGACCAGCAGCGGCTTTTCGAGCTTTGGATACAGCGCCGCCATTTCCTGCTCCAAAAGGCTCACCTGAGCATGCTGGCAGCCGAGGCTGAGCACCGTGGCTCCGCAGACATTCGGGCTATGGATGTAACCGGCCAGCAGACGGCAAAGCGCCTGCGCATCCTGTCGCGTGCCACCGCAGCCGAGGCCGTGCTCGAGGAACTTCACGCCATCGACATTCGGGAAGAGGCGCGAGGCCTTCTCCGCCGATTCCGCCTCCAGCATCGCAGCCTCGATCTCCTCCCGCGAGGCCCCGCGACGCTGCAAATCAGCCAGCGTGCGAGCAAACCGCTCATACGGCGAGGTTTTGCCATAACCCAGCTCCCGCACCAGCGCCTCACGCATGAAGCCGAGGTTGCGGTTCTCGCAGAACACGAGCGGAATGACCACCCAGTGGTTCGCCGTGCCAGCAGGGCTGTGTGGGCGTTTGAAGCCCTTGAACGTGAGAGTCTTCCACTTCGAGACATCCGGCGGCGTCCACGAATAGGCGCTCTGCTTTCCGGCAAAGGTGGCGCTGGCATGCTGGAGGTTGCCCGTGTGGAGCAAAGCGCCTGCGGGCACGGCCTGCGTGGTCTTGCCCACTAGCACGCCATACATCGTGACCATGTCACCAAGGCCGAAATCCTTCGCGGCGAACTTCTGCTTCGCGGGAATCTTCTCGCGCAGTGTCCATGATTGGCCGTCGAGGTTCACTGAGGTCGCGGCGTCGAGGTCGCGAAGGGCGACGATGGCATTGTCAGCAGGATGGATGCGCAGGATGGGCGTCATGGGAATGGGAGTGGAAATAAACGAAGTCACTGAGGCAGTTCATGCCATGCTCAGCGCTATCCCGGACCTGCATGTGACGATCAGCGTTCTTCCTTGGCTGCCTTTTCGAGGTCGGCGGCCAGGGTGAAGGTGCGGATGATTTTAGACGCGGCCTGATCGGTGGCTTCATCCTCGGTGACTGGGGATTCGCGCCAGACTTCCGAGATGCGGCCTTCGCCGAGGTCCAGCCAGACGAAGGCATAGGCCACCTCGACCCCATCGGAATTTTTGGCCTGGCCTGCCGCGATCAAGGCATCGCGCTTGAGCAGCTTGGTGGACTCGGGTTTGGCCACCTCGGCAGTCGGGTAGTATTTTTTGACGTAATCGACGGCTTCGGGAGCGAGATCGCCCAATGCGAGCGGAACGGACCGGAAAAAGATCCAGGTGTCACCTTTGGAGAAGGCGCTGAACTTGCCAGCCTCGCCGCCGGCTTTGAATTTCCAGTCCGCAGGAGCCTGGAGATAGAACTCGGCGTTGTCCTTGTCTGGATACGCGAGCATCTGGAGTTCATCCGCGGCGTCTTTGTCGGCCATCTTGGCTCCTTGGACGATTTTCAGCGATTGGGTGATCTTGGCGGCCGCTGCGGCACTTTTCTTGTCATCGGGTGCTCCGAGGAACCAGGTCTCGCCGAAGTAACCCTCGCCGATGCTTTGATAGGTGATGGTGAAGACTTCTTCTTTGCCACCTTCCTTGAGCTTGCCCGCGCCATTCATGATCAAGTGCGGCATTTCATCGCCCTTCGCCTCGGCAGCATCGGATTCCCCCAGGTTGATCTCGGAGTAGCGCGTGTTGTTGAGCCAGTTGCCGCCAAGCAAGGTACGCTGGCCGATGAGCTCGTTGGCGGCCGCCGCATTCTGCACTTCGATGGCCGTGCAGGCCAGAGTGGCTCCGGTAGGACTCACGACATAAAAGAGGCTCGATCCTTCCTCAGGCAGCATGCTACCGCCGTCTGCCTCAGGCTTCACCTTCCAGTCATCCGGCATGGTGATCTGGATCTGGGCGTTCTCTTTGTCCGGGTAATAGACGACCGTGTCCGCCACCGCAGTCTGGACAAGGAGGGAACCGGCAACGGCGAGAACTGCCGGACGTAGTGCGGGGTGGAGCTTCATGGAGTTGGAGAAGGAGATGAGCGCTGCTTGGCCGCGGATGGGAGCGCAGTGGTTGTGGCAAGGCAACCCACAAATCCTTTAGCTGAGTGCATGCCAAGCTGCGGGGCATGATTTCGTGCCAAAAATGGAGCTTGCCGCTCAGTCAGCTTGTCGTGTAAAAACCAGCCCCATGAATGCATCTCCCTCTCCCTCGGATGTCGCCCGTGAATGGTTTCAAAAGGTCTGGAACGAGCGGGATGAATCCGCCATCGACCGCCTGCTGAGCCCGGAGACAGGTATCGACAGCCTGCACTTTGAGGACATGACCGTCCTGCGCGGACCGGAGCAGTTCAAGCCCTTCCACAAGGCCATGCTCAGCGCCATTCCGGACCTGCATGTCACGATCAACAAGGTCATCGAGCAGGGCGACTGGGTTTCCGTGCGCTTCGTCTGCGAAGGCACCCACACCGGTCCCGGCCTCGGCTTTGAGCCGCATGGTAACTCAGTCGAATTCTCCGCCATCGCCATGGGTCGCGTCGAAAACGGCCAGTGGGTCGAAGGCTGGAACGTCGTGGACTTCTTCGCCCTTCAGAAGCAGGCGAATGGAGAGATGCGGATCTCGCGGGTGGGGTGAGGTCAAAAGTGCCTGATCAGCCTTCCCTCATCGGACCATACGGATCGAAGCCCAAAATGGCTTTCAACTGGCGATCTGGCAGTGCTTGAGTCTTGATCGAAAACGTGTCGTTCAAGTAATTCACCAACTTCGGACTGCTTCCCCCATTCTGGAGCACTTTCGCCCCTTGAGGTGTCACAGCATGGATCACGAGAACCTCGACATCCCACAAGGAAGGTATCTTACGGTCTTGGATGAGCTTTACTGCCTCCTCAGCACTGACCCGTGAAATGATCTCTCCCGGCGTTTCCATCTCCTCCACATCCTTAGCTGCGGAGATTACGTTCTCCTGCAGTGGCTTGTATGCTTCTGGAGTGAGAGGCTGGTCATCTATCTCTTTGTCGAGGCTGAAGCGCCGTATCGGCGCACCTTGTTTTTCACGCTTTAGCGAGATGGTGCTGGAGACCACTTCACCATAGTCGGTAATGATAGCCTGACTGATGTGAATCTCCGTCCAAGAACCCTCCAGAATAAGTTTAACCTTGGCAACGAAGGTTTCCTTCGGTTTGGAGCTTTGCGCATTCAATCGAAGAGCAAAACTGCACAGCAGGAGGCAGATCATCAAGATGACAGATGGGCTAGGCTTCATGCTTTGAGAGGGTATCAGATCGATCGCGTTGATGGAACAAAAAAGAGGTGATCCTTGGTTGGGCGAGATGATGAAGGCTGTGCGCTTCCTCTGCCATGGCACCCATACCGGTCCCTTCCTCGGCTTTGAGCCGCATGGCAACCATTTCGAGTTCTCCGCCATCGCCCTCGGCCGTGTCGAAAACGGCCAGTGGGTCGAAGGCTGGAACGTCGTGGACTTCTTCGCCCTCCAAAAGCAGGCGAATGGAGAGATGCGGATCTCGCGGGTGGTGTGAGGTCAGACCACAGCCATGTCGCTATTTTTTGCCAGCCCTCGCTGATTTCGATCGAGAGTGATGAAAGTGCCCGCTTTCATTAACCGGGCGGTGGCGACGTGAATCACGTCCATCGTGCCATGAGGAGTCGCGGGCGAGATGAGAGTGACCAGCCGTCGGCAATCAGCGGACAGGCTTCGTGTATTCCGCAGGTGCTTTTCGTGGATGAGCTTGGATGAAAGAAGCAGCCGAAGAGCTGTGAGACGCTGCTGATGTTCTTCCACCGTGAGGTCGCGATTGAGGAGCAGGGAGCGAAGCCGGTTCTCCGCCTCAAAGACCACCAGAGACGAGGTCATTTGCGGTTCCCGGTCGTCCGTGAGCCATTTGCAGACCTTGGTATAGTGCTCGTCCTTGAGCACCAGGGAAAGCAGGGCGCTGGTATCCCAGAATCGCATGGGAAAGACTATTCGAGATCGCGTCCAACGCGGACGATGCGTGCCGCGTCGAGATCAGGTCGTGCCGTCAGTTTGCCGCCCACGGTTGCGATCCATTCGCGTGCCGTCAGTTTCTTGGAAAGCCGTCGAGAGGCCTTTGAAACAGGCTGCTGCGGTTCCACGGTGGCGATGGTGGTTCCCGCGTGGGTGATACGCAGGCGCTTACCTGCCTGAATCGCTCTCGCGAAGGGCTGAGGCAGTTTTTCGAGGACGACGGTGCTCATGCGGCAAGGATGCGCTTAGTGTGGAGAATTGGCAATCATGAATCTAGGAGCCACTCAACCGGCTTCCGAATTCACTCACAGGCTGGCTGCAAGTTTGGATTCAGCCTCCCATTCATCGTCCGTCATCTGGATGGCCGGGATGCCGAGCCGGGAGGCATGTTGAATGAACTCCTGACGGCTGGTTCCGAGCCATTCTGCCGCCTTGCCGCCTGAAATGACGCCTCGGCGATAAAGCTCCAAAACCATGAGTTCGACCGCCGCCGCAGGCAGCGAGCGCTCACCCACACGCAGCAGTGCGGCGAATTCTTCGGTGACGGAGATCGGGATGGTGGTCATGGCGAGAGCCAGTTGGGAGTCGGCTGAAGACGTCAGGGGCGCACGATCTAGCCCCTTGCCGCCATGCGTGGCATCTGGTAGCCTTTCGCCATGAAAACAGTCCTTGTGGCGGAAGCCGTCCGAAATTTCAGCGCGGTGCTGGTGAGCTTGGAAAGCGAGCAGGAGGAGATTTTACTCGTCCGAAATGACCATCCGGTCGCCCGATTGGTTCCTGAGCCGGAGTCCATGGACGCTGTCGGCGTGTTCGGTGATTTGCATGGCACGCTGGATGAAGAAACGGCCAGCGAGATGCTTCAAGGCATCGAAACCAGCCGGAGCGGCGGAAACATGACGCTTAATCAACTTCGCAACCCATGGGATTCCTGATCGACACGAATTTGTGGATCGCCATTGAGCGCGGGAGGCTCGCCGTAGCCGACATTCATGCGCTGACTCATCAGGAGCCGGTTTACCTCTCGCCGGTGAATGTCGCGGAAGTTCGTTTTGGAATCGAGTTGATGAAAGATGAGGCCAAAAGGCTCCAGGCGCTGAATACGCTGCGCCGCATGCGGCGGAAGCCTTTGCTTCGCATCACGGGTGATACAGCGGAGGTTTTCGCCACACTGGCAGCCAAGTTGGAGAAGACCGGTCGCGGCTCGGACTTTCGCATTCAAGACCTGTGGCTGGCTGCACAGGCTGTTCAACGTGATTTCACGGTCTTGACCTCCAATTCCAAGGATTTCAGCGATGTGCCGGGTTTAAAATGGATTGAGGTTAAGATCCCATAAACGTATCAAGCCATGACGAGCATCTTCCAACGCTTTCTCATGCTCTGCGGCTGCTTCTTGCTGCTGAAAAGTGCCTTGTCGTATGTTCACTCTCTAGTTTTTGACCGAGAGCGGATCGTTCGGAAGGAGTTTGGTTCTGATTCCGCCATTCAGGACATCGGCAGACTTTATGCTAAAATCAGTTCTGGAGAATTTGATCAGGAGCTAGTTCGTCTAGAGCATCGTTGGAATTCATATGCTTCCGCCAGACGCGTGCCAAAGCACTTGTTGCCCGAGCGATTTAACAGTTGGGGAATCAGCAGGGAAGATGAGCAGTTCAAAAGGCCCCATTATGTGCCACACGATGTGCTTGCTTACTTCGATGAAGCCAACAAGCTCGTGGGGCTTGAATTTGCTACTTCAAGACATGGCTGCTTCATTACAAGTGATCCGAGTCGCTGCCCTCCTTCTTTTAATACGCTTTATCGCCTAACAGATGGCTCCCCTTATATCATGGCTTGGGTCGGGCAGGATAACTAAAGGAAAGAAGAAATAGCAAAGGTATCGAAGCCCTACTTCACAAAAAAGAGGCCGCTCGAAAGCGGCCTCTTCGTGAGTTCTTGAACTGTTCGCGGGCGATTAGCCGTTGTCTTCAGCAGGAGCCGGAGCGGCTTCACCAGCAGCAGCAGCGTCTTTGTCCTTCATGGCGGCTTTGCGGCTCATCTTGATGCGGCCTTTGTCGTCGATGCCGATGCACTTGGCGGTGACGATGTCGCCGGTCTTGACGACGTCTTCGGTCTTGTTGACGCGGAAGTCGGCGAGTTCGCTGATGTGGATCAGGCCGTCTTTCTTGCCACCGAGGTTCATGAAGGCGCCGAAGTTCGTCGTGCTGACGACCTTGCCGGTGTAGAGCTTGCCGACTTCGATCTCCTGGGAGGTGCCGCTGATCATTTCGATCGCACGCTCAATGCCTTCCTTGCGGTTGGCATAGACGTACACGGTACCGTCGTCTTCGATGCTGATTTCAGCGCCGGACTCAGCCTGGATGGCTTTGATGTTTTTGCCGCCAGGGCCGATGAGTTCACCGATCTTGTCAGGGTTGATCTTGATGATCTCGATGCGTGGGGCGTAGGGGCTGAGAGGCTTCACTTCGGCGATGGCCTGGGCCATGGCGGAGAGGACCTGGGTGCGGCCGGCTTTGGCCTTGACGATGCCTTCTTCGAGGATGCTCAAAGGAATGCCAGGGAGCTTGAGGTCGAGCTGGAAGCCAGTGACGCCTTCGCTGGTGCCGCAGAGCTTGAAGTCCATGTCGCCGAAGTGGTCCTCACTGCCGATGATGTCGAGCATGGTGAGGTAGCGCTTCATGTTGTCGCCATCGAATTCGGTCACAAGACCGACGCTGATGCCACCGACGGGGCGCTTGATGGGCACACCGGCGTCGAGGAGGGCCATGACGCCGGAGCAAACGGAGGCCATGGAGGTGGAGCCGTTGGACTCCATGACTTCGCTGCTCACGCGGATGGCGTAGGGGAAGACTTCCTTGGCTGGGATGACCGGCTCGATGGAGCGCTCGGCGAGAGCACCGTGGCCGATTTCACGACGGTTCTGACCACCGAAGCGGCCGGTCTCACCGACGGAGAAGGGAGGGAAGTTGTAATGAAGGATGAAGCGCTTGGACTCAGGGCCACCGGCGTAGGTGTCCATTTCCTGGGCTTCGTCCGCCGGGGCGAGCGTGGCGATGGAAAGGGCCATCGTTTCGCCACGGGTGAAGCTGGCGGAGCCGTGCGTGCGGGGAAGCACGGAGGCTTCACCGGAGAGCGGGCGGAGCTGATCGATGCCACGGCCGTCGCAGCGGCTCTGCTTGTCGAGGATGGAAATGCGGAAGGCTTTCTTCTGGAGGTAGTCGAAGGCCTGGCTGACCTCGAAGGCGGTAGCTTCGGGGAACTTGGCCTTGATGGCCTCGGCGACTTCGTCCTTCAAAGCGCCGACGGCTTTGCCACGGGCGACTTTGGACGGCGTGTAGAGAGCGCCTTCGATGCGGTCGCCAGCGACGGCGTAGGCGATTTCGAGGAGTTCGTCCTTCACCAGCATGAGAGGAACTTCACGCTTGGCTTTGCCAGCGAGCTTGGTGAGCTCTTCCTGGGCGGCGACGATCTTGGTGACTTCGGCTTGAGCGAAGTGGAGGGCTTTGACGAATTCAGCCTCAGGCAGTTCGTTGGCGGCACCTTCGATCATGATGACGTCGGTCTTGTTGCCGACGTAAACGAGGTCGAGGTCGCTATCGAGACGCTGGGCCTGAGTAGGATTGATGATGAACTCACCATTGATGCGGCCGATGCGCACGGCACCGACGGGGCCAGCGAAGGGAATGTCGGAGACGCAAAGAGCGGCGGAGGCACCGTTCATGGCGCAGATGTCCGGGTCGTTCTCGCCATCGGCGCTGAGGAGGATGGCGACGACCTGGGTGTCGTAGTAGTAGCCTTTCGGGAAGAGCGGGCGCAGCGGGCGGTCCGTCATACGGCAGGTGAGGATTTCCTTTTCCGTGGGGCGGCCTTCGCGCTTGAAGTAACCACCGGGGAAGCGGCCTGCGGCGGAGGCTTTTTCCTTGTACTCGACGGAGAGGGGGAAGAAGTCCTGGCCGTCCTTCACTTTCGTGGCGGAGACGGCGGTGACGAGGACGATGGTGTCACCGAGACGCACGGTAACGGCGCCGTCGGCGAGTTTGGCAAATTTGCCGGTTTCGATCTGGAGGGTTCCAGCACCGAGCTGGATGTTTTGTGTATGGATAGCCATGGTGGCAGTGTGTTTGTGTTTTGGTTTAGGGGAAAGGGTAGCCGCAAAGGGCTAAGGGCGTAGGGCAGAGAGACAGGCTCCGGTGTGCGGGTGCGCTGAGGGAAGTAGCCTGCGCCAAAAATCGAGGACGATCATGCGTCCTGAAAATGGCTCCATGCTCTTCGCCTTTTGTTCTACGCTCTGAAACACGAAGGGCGATGCTTGTGGCATCACCCTTCGGTAAAATTGGGAGATTAGCGGCGCAGACCGAGGGTCTTGATGGCCGCCAAGTAGCGCTCGTTGGCTGTCAGCTTGAGGTAATCAAGCAGCTTGCGGCGGCGAGCGACCATTTGCAGGAGGCCACGACGGGTGGAGTGATCTTTGGAATGCGCGGCGAGGTGCTGCGTCAGTTCGTTGATTCGCTTCGTGAGGATGGCAATTTGCACATCTGAACTGCCGGTGTCTTTGGCGTGCAGTTTGAAGGAGGCGGAATCGATGGTGGAGGCTTCGCTCATGTGAGGTATAAAATTACCAGCAACTTGCCGGCAAGGTGTGTTTTTTAGTGGGTTGAGGGCCGCGATTCTGGCATCGAAGGATGTTTTGGCAAGCAGAAGTTTCCTTCTCAGACTGACTGCGGGACCCACTTTTTGCAAATGACGCGAGCTGTCGGCATCAAAGCCGCAAGTCGTGCAACGGAAGCCCTGAAGACGGCGTTCCTTCCATCTCATGATCTTCCTGCGGCTGCTATTCACCTTCATTCTGACCTCCACCGCCGTGCTCCAGGCGGAAAACTGGCCGCAGTGGCGCGGGCCTCGGCTGGATGGCACGTCGAAGGACGTGGGCTTTCCGGTGAGCACCGAGGGAAATGTGACCTGGCAGGTGGAGCTGCCGGGGAGCGGCCATGCCTCGCCGATCGTGTGGGAGGACCGTCTTTTTACCGTGGCGGCCTTGGCCGAGAACGAGGAAAGGGTGCTGCTCTGCCTAGATCGAGCCTCCGGGAAGCTCCTGTGGCAGTCCACCGTGCTGAAAGCGCCACCGGAGGGCATTCACAAGCTGAACTCCCTGGCCTCCAGCACGCCGGCGACGGATGGCACGCATGTTTTCACTGCGTTTCTCGACAACACGCCCACCGAGGCCACTCGCAAAGCCAATGAAGGCCGCGTGATCCCCAAAGGCGAAGTGCCGAAAGGCACGGTGGTGATCTCCGCGCATGATTTTTCCGGCAAACAGGTGTGGCAGGTGCGTCCGGGGCTGTTTTCGAGCAAGCACGGCTTTTGCTCCAGCCCCCTCTTTTTCGAGGACAAGGTCATCGTGAACTGCGATCACGATGGCGATGGCTACATCGTGGCTTTGGCTAAAGCGGACGGCAAAGAGCTGTGGCGCATCGAAAGGCCAAACAAGACCCGCAGCTACTGCGTGCCGCTCATTCGCGAGATCGGCGGTCGCACCCAGATGGTGCTCAGTGGCACGATGTGCGTGACGAGTTACGATCCGCGCACTGGAAAGCTACTGTGGATCATCGACGGCCCCACGGAGCAGTTTGTGGCCTCGCTGGTCTTCAGCGAGCAAACAGGCCTCCTTTATATGACAGGCGGCTTTCCCGAGCATCACCTGCTCGCCATCAAGCCGGACGGCAGCGGCAATGTGACGGATACCCACATCGCTTGGCGCACGAACAAGGGCGTGGCCTATGTGCCATCTCCCATCGTGGAAGGCGGGCACTTCCTGATCGTGTCCGATTCCGGCGTGGCGCACTGCTTTGACGCCAAATCGGGCGAGATCCTGTGGGAGGAGCGTCTCCGCGAGCATCACGCCAGCCTCAGCAGCGCGGAAGGTCGCGTGTATTTCATCAATGACTTCGGCATCCTGCGCAGCGTGAAGCCCGGCAAGGCCTACGAACTCGTGGCGGAGAGCGAGCTAAAGGAGAAAGTCTTCGCCTCGCCCGCTTTGAGCGAGGGGCAGATATTCATTCGCGGTGAAAAATCACTCATCTGCCTCGGCAAACGCGGAGCGAAGACGGCGTCGCGTTGAATTGAGGAGGAATCACGAAGTCGTCAGAAATGCGGCTTGTGAACGATGTGGGCTTTGAGGTAGGCTCGGCACGAATTTTTCTCTCAAAATTC
Organism: Prosthecobacter sp.; assembly: GCA_044370285.1. Taxonomy (GTDB): domain Bacteria; phylum Verrucomicrobiota; class Verrucomicrobiia; order Verrucomicrobiales; family Verrucomicrobiaceae; genus Prosthecobacter. Next base: position 38,958 of record JBILVU010000026.1, on the reverse strand, counting down.
TCCCCGATGAGCGACGACACCTTTCCCCAGGTCCCGGAAAATCCCTCCGACTCCATGTTTCCCTCGCTGGAGGACCTGGCGGCGCTACTGCCCCAGTATGAGTTTCACGAGCTGATCGGCACGGGCGGCATGGGAGCCGTCTATCTGGCGCGGCAGTATTCGCTGGACCGCTGGGTGGCGATCAAAGTGTTGCCACGATCCGCCTCGCAAAACCCGGAGGACGCCGCCCGCTTCATCACCGAGGCACGCTCCATGGCCAAGCTCACGCACAGCCATATCGTGGCGGTGTATGATTTCGGCCAGACGGTGCAGGGGCAGTTGTACCTCGTGATGGAGTATGTGAAGGGCCATGACCTCCATCATCACATCCATCAGGGAGATCTGAACGAGACCCGCATCCGCGCCCTAGTGAGACAGCTCTGCGAGGCGCTGCAATACGCCCACGAGCACAGCATCATCCACCGCGACATCAAACCCGCGAACATCCTCATCAACGAGGACTGGCAGGCCAAGATCGTCGATTTCGGTCTCGCCAGCCATCAGTCGATGGTCATGACGGATGTGGAATACGGCACGCCGGAGTATGTGGCACCGGAGCGGTTGGAGACTGGGGCCATCGTCGATCACCGGGCGGATATTTATGCCCTCGGCGTGGTCATTCATGAGATGTTCACGCGGAAGACGCCGCAGGCCGCCGGCTCCTCCGCCATGAGCGGCATGCCGGAGGCCTTTACCAATGTCATCGCCCGCTGCACCGCCCCCAGCCCGACGAACCGCTTTCAAAAGGCCGGAGACATCCTCACCTACCTGGCCACCGCCGATGCCGTGCGCAGCCCCGCGCCAAAGGCCGCCGCGAAGGCCCCTGCCCCGCCGCCGCATCTCCAGGCCCGCGTGAAACGCCCCTCGCGGGACGTGGATACCGGACCGCAGGGCAATGGCGAGGCGATGAAGTGGCTTTGGGCCGGCGCTGTCGTGGTGCTGCTAGCCGTGGGCTATGGGTTCATTCAAAATCAACGCACCAAAGGCCCGCCGCCCGTCTTGGTGACTGCTGAGAGCAAAAAAGACGAACCTGCGCCGCCGACACCCGCCGAGCCTCCGGCTAAGGAAGAACCCAAAATGGCCGAAACGGGCACGAAACCTGCCGAGCCGACTTCCACGCCCGAAACACCGAAAACGGAGGCCGTGCCCGAGGGGCCGTTCAAGCTCGCTCCGGCCGATTTCGGCATCGAAAAGCGCCTCAAAGGCCACGAAATGCAGCTCTACGCCTGCGCCATCCTGGCGGACCAGCGTCGCGTGGTCACCTCCGGCCGCGACAACACGATCCGCGTCTGGGACGCGGCGACGGGCAAGGAACTGAAAAAATACACCTCACCCATCGACATCCTGTCCAACATGTCGCCCTCGCGGCAGGGCACTCAGGTCCTGCTATCATCCGCCGCCTCGGACCAGGCAGCCATTTTCGATGTCGAGACCGGCAAAACCATCGCCACGGTGCGTGTGCCTGGCCCGAATTTGCAGGAGGCGTTTTGGGGGCCAGATGAATCCAGCGTCTTCATCACCTGCCGAGATACCAACGGGGGCGTCTATCGCTGGGAGCCTGCCACCGGGCCAAAGCTCACTCGGCTCGAATGGCCGCAGAGCGCTTACCAAGTGCTCATCGAGCGTGATCCGGCCACCCTGGAGCCGCAAAACCTCCTCATCACCGGAGCCACCATCAAGATCGACACCGCCCCGAGCACCACAACGAACAACTCGAACACTCCTCGTTATATCAATGACAAGGTCATGGCCGGCTTTTTCTCCCTCGATGGCAAGACGAACCTCGGCCGCCCATCGGGCTACTCCGGCCATTACAACCGCCTCTCCATCTCCCCGGATGGCACCCGCGCCGCTGGCGGCAGCCAAACCTACGCCGTCTTCGATGCGAAGAGCTTCAACCGTCTCGTCGTCCCCTCCCCGCCGGGTGCCAACACCTTCACCATGCACTCCGCCTGGCTCGCCGGAGGCCGCGTGCTCGTCGTCTCCAATGTCATCAACAATACCTCCAGCATGCTGCGCCTGATCGAGGCGGACTCCGGCAATGAACTAGCCCGGCTGGACCTCGACGGCCTCCGTGCCACCCAGCTAGCCGTCTCACCCGAAGGCTCCTGGATGCTCGCCACCGGCTTTTCGGTGAATGGAAACAACACCAAGCCCGAGCACTTTGACGGCCTCATCATCCGTCTGCCCGATTTTTCCAAAATGGGCACGGACAAAGGCATCGCCGCCTTTGCCGGCAGGCAGCTCGCCCGCCTCAGCACCCTCGATCCTGAGCTCGACGGCCAGCTCAAGGCCGCCGTGACCGCTCCCGGACTCCTGCTAGGAGACGAACCCATCCTCACCCAGGTGCGTGACCTCACCACGAAGTATGGAGCCGCCTTGAAACGTGCCGCCGCCACCGCCGCGCCAAAAGATCGCCCCCTCATGATCGCCGAGGCCGATGCCATCGCCACCGGCGCAGGCGTCCCCGATGCCGCCACCGATGCCGCCACCACCGGTGAGCACCTGCGCTTTCGCGGCATCTACCGCCAGCAGCTGGCCCAATTGGAGGCCAAACGGAAGCAAAGCGCCGAAACCGTCCGCCAAACCTTCGAGGCCAGCGCCAAAGCCCTCGCCGCCACACGCTCACAAGCCGGAGACCGCCTCGGGGCTGCCCGCTGCACAGCTCTCCTCGCCAGTCTGGCTGATTTGAAGCCCTTCACCGAGGTCGTCGCCTCCGCCTTCACCACCGCGAAGCCTGCCACCGTTCCCTCTTCCGCACCCACCATCGCCGCCACTCCCACCACCACTCCTTCTCAGGCCCCCGCCCCGCCCTCAACAGGCCAGCGACTCCAGCGCACGGGCAAACCCGGCGAGTTGATCAAAATCGAACGCACCACGAAAAACGGCTACCTGGGCAACAACCGTTCCCGAGTCGGCTCCGTGCCGCCGAATATCGGTCCCGTGCTCCAGGTCGTGAGCACCGATTACCATGGCATCGCCCTTTTACCCGATGGCAGCCTGAAAAGCTGGGGAGCCTGGGACGGGGAAAACACCGCCCACAGCATCCCCGCCGAGGCCAAGGATGTGGTGCTCGTTCAGACAACCGGCAATGAAAGCGCCGCTCTGCTCGCCGATGGCCGCCTCTTGGTATGGAACGAGAACAGCGAAAACCGGTTCAGAAACACGCCCAAAGGCGTCACCATCACCGCCATCAAGCCCATGGGAAACTACGGCTTCTACGCCCTCGGAGCCGATGGCAGCGCCACCCATCTCACTACCTACAATGTCATCGACGGCGTCGCCGTTCCTTCTGGCACCACGGGCGTGACCGATCTCTCCGGTGAATACAACACCGGCTGGTTTGCCGCGAAAAAGGACGGCAGCATCCTCCACTGGGGCAAAGAAAACCTCTACATCGGCCAGCAGCACCTCAATGTGAAGGACGCCCTCGCCGTAGCACTCTCAGACGAGTTTTTCGTCGTCCTCCACCAGGACGGCACCGTGGACGGCTGGGGAGCCACGGAGGACCGCCAGCGCTTCCGCGTCCGCAAGTATCCCGGTGCCCTCCGCGTCCTGCCAGATCCCGCCGGCCGCATCTTCCTCATCGAAAAAGCCGGAGGCGAATGGGCCGCCGAGCTCAATCCCTCCAATTATGAATACCACGAGGAGCAGCGCCTCGGCACCATCGAGGGGAAACTCAAAGGCTGCACCAGCGTGGCCCTATCCTCGATGTACATCTTTGGCGTAAAACCCGCTCAGTGAGGCTCCAGGCACGGGAAGTCCGAAATTCGAGACTCGCAAAGCGCCACACTGCGCCTGAGCTGTCCCTTGAGTCCTTCACGTCCCTTCTGTCCCTCCCGTTACTTTTTCACCCCTCCAAAGCTCGCACTTGCCAAAAAGCACTCATGATGTAATAATTTGATCAAATTAACTTCTCAGATATGATAGTTTTTTAGCCTTCGGGGCTAAAAAGTTATGAAATATATGGATTTAATGTTGCCTCCATCTTTTTGATTGCCTATATTACCAGAATCCGAGATCATTTTAAAAACCATAGCTCTAAGGAACCTACACCATGACCAACGGCATCAAGAACCCAGCCAAAGACCACGCCCAACTGGCAGACTTCATTCTGTTCAGCCAGCGTGAGTTCCTGCTGAACCTCTCCCGCGAGCTGAACCGCGATAATATCTCCTTCGCCCAGTTCTTCCTGCTGAGCTACCTCTCCACCTCCCCGGAGCTCACCATGACGGACATCGCCCGCAAGATGGGACACTCCACCGCTGCCGCCACCGGGCTCGTCGATCGCCTCGAAAAGCTCGGCTACATGGAGCGCACCCACGCCATCGACGACCGCCGCAAGGTCCTCGTCCGCATCACTTCCCAGGGCCTTCAGCTCGTGGCTCGTCTCCGCGATGAGCTCCAAAGCCAGGTCGCCGCCGCCATGAGCGAGACCTCCGCCACGGACGCCGCCCAGTTCATTACCTCGTATCGCAACCTCGATACCGCCGTCGTGCGCTAAGCGCCCTTTTCCCCAACACAGCCAGAAACCATCGAGGGCGCAGCGGATTCTCCGTTGCGCCCTTGGTGTTTATTCAGGATAAGAGCCGCCATGCCCTCGATGACCTTCCCCGCCCTCGACGCCCTCGCCGGCGGCGGTTTCGCCCATCGCTTCACACTCCGCCACCCGGACATCGATGTGAACGAGGAGCGTGCCGTGGTCGTCGAGCGCCTCTGGGCCTGGCACCGCCAGCAGGCCGCCGAGATGGGTTTTGATCCCGATCACCTCTGCATCGCCGAGCAGGTGCATGGCTGCGAGGTGGCCGTGATCGAGAAAGTGCCCGAAAAGCCCGTCCCCGGCACCGATGGCCTCATCACCTGCGTCCCCGGCCTCGTGCTCGGCATTTATGTGGCCGATTGCGGAGCCGTTTTCATCCTCGACACCCGCACCGGAGCCTGCGGCCTGCTCCACTCCGGCAAAAAAGGCAGCGAGCTAGGCATCACCGCCCTCGCCTTGAACCTCATGGCCGAGCGATTTGGCTCCAGGCCGGAGGATTTGCACGTCCAGCTCGCCCCCTGCATTCGTCCGCCCGCCTACGAGATCGACTTCGCCGCGCAGATCCGCCAAAACGCCCTCGATTTCGGCATCCCAGCCGCTCAGGTGCATGATTGCGGCATCTGCACCTCGTCCGACACCTCCCGCTACTACTCCTACCGACTCGAAAAAGGCCGCACCGGCCGCATGCTCGCCCTTTTAGGCCGAAAAGCCTGATCTCTTCCCATGACGCTCCTTTCTCCCGCCAAGATCAATCTCAGCCTCCGCGTCCTCGGCAAGCGCCCGGATGGCTTTCACGAGATCGAGACCCGCCTCGTCCGCCTCGCCTTTGGCGATACCGTGGAGATCGAAAACCTCGGCGCAGGCACGAATGTGGCCTTCACCTGCTCCGATCCCACCGTGCCCTCCGACGAGTCCAACCTCGCCCTCAAGGCTCTCCGCGCCTTCGAGAGCCGCACCGGCCAGCCATCCTCCTGGCGCATCCATTTGGAAAAACGCATCCCGCATGGGGCTGGCCTCGGCGGCGGCAGCAGCAATGCCGCCACCATCCTCCGCGCGGCGAACGACCTCACCGGCAGCCCGCTCAGCCTCCCGCAACTCCTCGAAATCGCCGCCCAAATCGGCTCGGACGTGCCTTGCTTCCTCCTCGACAGCCCCGCCGCCGATGGCACCGGCCGTGGCGAGATCGTCCAACCTGCCGCCTTCCCCCACCGCCTGCCCGTCGTCCTCATCAAGCCCCCCTTCCCCATTCCCACCACCTGGGCCTACAAACAATGGGCTGGCTCCAAAGAAATCCCCGGCGTCCTTTACGCCCCGCAGCTCTGCGAATGGGGAGCCATGGTCAATGACATCGAACGCCCCGTCTTCCAAAAATACCTCCTCCTGCCCGCCTTGAAAAACTGGCTCCTCGAGCACGGCGAAGTGCGTGCCGCCCTCATGTCCGGCTCCGGCTCCACCATGCTCGCCATCACCGATACCGATGTGCAGGCCGCCGAACTCGCCGAAAAAGCCCGTGCCTGGTGCGGCGAAACCTCCTGGACCCTCGCCACCCGCACCGCAGGCTAGAATTTCGTCCTCGTCCTCCTACTCGAACTCGTCCTCGATCCTTATGGCCCATCGCTTCACCTGCACCGAACGCGTCCAGTTCTCCGATACCGACATGGCCGGCATCGTGCACTTTTCGAACTTCTTCCGCTACATGGAGCGGGTGGAGCACGGCTTCTTCCGCAGCCTCGGCTTCTCCATCGTCGATCCGCCCACCGTCGGCGAGGAACGCGTCGGCTGGCCCCGCGTGCATGCCTCGTGCGATTACCTCAGCCCGCTGCGCTTCGAGGAGGAGTTTGAGAGCGAACTGCTCGTCGAAGAAGTGCGCAGCAAGGTCATCCGCCACCTCATCCGCTTTTGGAAAACCGATGGCAGCCTCGCCGCCGAAGGCCGCATCACCGCCGCCTGCGTGCGCCGCGATCCCGCCACTGGCAAAATGAAAGCCATCGAGATCCCGCAGCGCTTCCGAGATCAAATCGAAGCCGCCCCCGCCGAGCTGTTGCGTCGGCCAGAGCGGCGATAACCTCCGAAAACCATGATCGGCTCCGGCAATCCCACGCCTTACGATGTCCCGGCCATCATCGTCCTCGGGCTGCTCGGCCTAATCCTGCTGACCGGAACCATCCTCAGCCCCCGATGGAGCGGAGACGCTGCCACCCTCACCCGCTGGTCCGCCGCCGTGGTCAGCATCCTCCTTCTCGCCGCCGTTCACCGCCTCACTCCCACGCCCAACGGCATCATCGGCGCTGGCCGCCTAATCACCCTCTGGCCCGCCTTTGCAGCCAACATGCTCCTCTTCGCCCTCTGGACCTGGCGAGCTACCTCCTAGCTCTCCCGTCACTTCGGCACCTTCCGTCCCTCTCCATCCCTTGCGAAGCATTGCACCGGGATTGGCATCCTGATCACCCGGCGCAAAACCGGCCCATCATGAGCGCGTAGGCGTGTGAACCCTTCAAAACCACACCCCGCTCACGTCATGAAAATGCATCCCCTTTGCTCCGGCCATCACACTAACCTCTTCGCCACCTCGCAGGGCCGCCGTGATTTCCTCCAGGTCGGTGCCATGGCAGGCCTCGGCCTCACCTTGCCGGAACTCTTCAAGGCTCAGGCAGGGCACACCGTCGCGGATGTGGCCAATTTCAAAGCGGTGGCCCAATCGGTGATTCACATCTACCTGCCCGGCGGCATGGCCCAGCATGAATCGTGGGACCCCAAGCCCTTCGCCGCGCCAGAGTATCGCGGCCCGTTCAGCCCCATCAAAGGCGTCACCGGTGAGTATGTCGGCGAGAAGTTCGCCAACACCGCCAAGATCCTCGACAAGATGACGCTCATCCGCTCCGTCACGCATGGCGAGGCGGCGCATGAACGCGGCACGCACAACATGTTCACCGGCTACCGCCCCAGCCCGGCGATCAAGTTCCCCAGCTTTGGCTCCATCATCTCCCACGAGCAGGGCAGCCGGAACAACCTCCCGCCCTACATCGCCATCCCCTCCGTCATCGCGCCGGAGCAAGGCAGCGGTTACATGAGCAGCGCCTACGGCCCCTTCGCCCTCGGCAGCGATCCTGCGGATGCCAATTTCACCGTCCGCGACCTCGCCACGCCGAAGGACATCGACACCCGACGCTTTGACCGCCGTCGCGGCCTCCTCGCCGCCGTGGATGAGCACTTCCGCGCCTCAGAAAAATCCGATGCGCTCAGCGCCATGGATGATTTCTACAGCGCCGCCTACAAGCTCATCAGCTCGCAGCAAGCCCGCGAGGCCTTTAACCTCGCCGCGGAACCCGCCAAGCTCCGCGATGAATACGGCCGCCACGCCGCTGGTCAGCGCTTCCTGCTCGCTCGCCGCCTCGTCGAGGCTGGCACACGCATGGTCTCCGTCAATTTTGGCAGTTGGGACCATCACTCGAACATCAAAGGCGCCTTCGAAGGCCAGGCCACCCAGTTTGACCAAGCCTTCGCCCGCCTCATCCGAGACCTCGAAGAACGTGGCCTGCTCGATAGCACCCTCGTGCTCGTCAGCTCCGAATTCGGCCGCACGCCGAAGATCAACAGCACCAACGGCCGCGATCACTATCCCCGCGTGTTCTCCGTCGCCATGGCCGGTGGCGGCGTGAAGAAAGGTTTTGTCTATGGCAAGTCCGATGCCCTCGGCGCCGAGCCCGATGAAAACCCCGTCGGCCCCGAAGACCTCGCCAAGACCATGTACCGCCTCCTCGGCATCAACGGCGAGAAGCGCATCATCGTCGAAAACGTCCGCCCCGTGGACATCGTCAACGGCGGCCGCATCCTCACCGAGGTCATCGCCTGACCGGCTTTCAGAAGAAGCGTTTGCCGTGGTGAAATCGCGGTTCTATGAGCACGCGCCCGCATGCTCCAGCTCAGCCAGGTTTTGCTTCCCGTCGATCACGCCGACGCCGCCCTTCGTCAGGCGGCGCTGGAGGTGTTGAAGGTCAAAACGGACCAGTTGAAGCATCTTCATATTAAACAACGCGCCATCGATGCCCGTCGCGGTCATGTGAATTTCAGTTACACGCTGCTCGCCGAGCTCAGTGACGAGTCCCGCGTGCTTCAGCGGCTCGATCTAGCCGCCCGCGTGCTAATCGCGGAGCCGGAGGAGTATCAGCTCCCCCGCGCGGCGCATGCCATCTCGGACCGTCCCATCATCGTCGGCACCGGCCCCTGCGGTTTGTTTTGCGGCCTCATGCTCGCCCGCGCCGGATGGAAGCCCATCCTCCTCGAACGTGGCAAGGCCGCCGGGGATCGGGCACGCGATGTCACCGGCTTTTGGAATCGTGGCTGGGCCTTCAATCCCGAATCGAACGTGCAGTTTGGCGAAGGCGGCGCGGGCACCTTCTCCGATGGAAAACTTTACACGCAGATCCGCGACCGAGAGCACCGCATCCCTTGGCTGTTGAAGGAAATGGTCAAAGCCGGTGCGCCCGAGGACATCCTCATCAAAGCACGCCCGCACATCGGCACGGATCGCCTCATCAAAGTGGTGCGCCATATCCGCCAGGAAATCATCGAGCTGGGTGGTGAGGTGCGCTTTGAGTCGAAAGTGAGCGATGTGGTCATCGAGGACGGCATCATGCGCGGCGTGGTGCTGGCCGATGGCAGCACGATTGAAGGCAGTCGCATCATCTTCAGCATCGGTCACAGCTCACGCGATACCTTTGAGATGCTCCATCACCGCCACGTCCCGATGGAGCGCAAGCCCTTCTCTATCGGCGTGCGCATCGAACATCCGCAAAAGCTCATCGACAGCTCGATCTACGGTCGCTGGGCCGGTCACGAGCGTCTCGGCTCGGCGCCTTACAAATTCGTGGCACACTGCGGCACCGGTCGCACGGCCTACAGCTTCTGCATGTGTCCCGGCGGCCTCGTCGTGGCGGCCAATTCGGAGCCCGGCACCGTCGTCACCAATGGCATGAGCAGCTACGCCCGCGCCGAGGCCAATGCGAACGCCGGATTCATGGTCGATGTGAGGCCGGAGGATTTCGCGGGCGATGACACACTCGCTGGTATCGCCATGCAGCGCCGCCTTGAAAAAGCAGCCTTCGATCTGGCAGGCGGCACCTATGCGGCTCCCGCGCAGCTTTTGGGCGATTTCCTCGCTGGCAAAGCCTCCAACGGCCCTGGCAAGGTGCAGCCCAGCTACAAGCCCGGCGTCGTGTGGACGAATCTCACCTCGGTGCTGCCGGATTACATCACCGAGACGCTTCACCAGGCCGTGCCACGCATTGAAAAAGGCCTGCGTGGCTTTGCCCTCGAAGACGCCGTGCTCACCGGCTTCGAGACACGCAGCTCCTGCCCCGTGCGCATCCCCCGCGATGCCGAAACGCTCGAATGCACCGGCGTGAAACACTTTTACCCCGCCGGTGAAGGGGCTGGCTATGCCGGCGGCATCATCTCCGCCGCCGCCGATGGCCTGCGTGTGGCAGAAGCGATCCTGAAGCATGCGTGATGCGCCGCCCGGGCCGCGTTTTGACCTGCTCACCATGCTCAAAACCACCCGCCGCCGCCTTCTCGCCGGACTTCCGACTCTCGGCCTCTTTTCCGCTCACGCCGAGGACTCGAAACCGCTCGAAAACATCCTCTTCGGCTCCTGCCTCGACACGCATGAGCATCCCATGCTCGACCGCACGCTCACGCTGCCACGCGATCTTTTCATTTTCATGGGCGACAACATCTACGCGGATCAAGGCGGCATCCCGATGATGCAGGAGAAGTATGCGTTGCTGAAAAGCAGCCGTTTCTTCCGGGGACTCAAAAACAAGCCCATCATCGCCACCTGGGACGATCACGACTTCGGCCTCAATGACGGCGGCAGCGAGTATCCGCAGAAAAAAGAGGCACAGGTCGAGTTTTGGAACTGGCTCGATGAACCGGCCGACTCTCCACGCCGAAAGCAGGAAGGCGCGCACAGATCATCTTGCTCGACACCCGTTACTTTCGCAGTCCGCTCAAGAAGGTGTCGAAGGAGAAAGCGATGCTCGGCGGCAGCAGCATTCCCGTCGAGGATGAAACGACCACGATCCTCGGCGCCGCTCAGTGGCGCTGGCTCGAAAAAGTGCTCCAAGAACCTGCTGACCTGCGAATCATCGTCTCCAGCATCCAGTTCGCCCCTGAAGCCCACGGCGGCGAATGCTGGGCCAATTTCCCCCACGAGCAAAAACACCTCCTCAACATGCTCCAAGGCCAAAAAGCCCTCGTTTTGAGCGGCGACCGCCACTGGTGCGAATTCTCCAAGAACGGCATTATCGATTTCACCTCCAGCTCAATGACTCAAAAGCATCCTCGCGGCACCCCCACGCCCAACAAGCACCGTATCGTGCCCAAAACCTACCACCTTCCCAATGTGGGCCTTTTGAACATCGACTGGGCTGCTCAAAGCATCACCGCAAAAATCTTTGGCGAGGCTTCCGTGGCCCAGATCGAGCTTCGCGTGCCGTTTGGCGATCTGGTGGTCTGATTCGTCGTTCGACATTCGCCATTCGTCAGCCATCTTTCCCGCCATGGTGAACGATCACGAACCACGCATCCCGCTCCTGCCCACGCTCATGACGGCGGGGAACATCCTCTGTGGGTTCATTGCCATCCTGCAAATCTTTGATGGTCGCCACCTCGATGAGAATCTGCACTACCACTACGCCATCGCGCTGATCCTGGCGGCCTGCCTGTTTGATGCGCTGGACGGTCGCGTGGCCCGCATGAGCGGCACGGAGAGTCCATTCGGGCGTGAATTGGACTCGCTGGCGGACATCGTGAGCTTCGGCATGGCCCCGGCGCTGCTGGTGCATGACATCGTTTTGAAGGAACTGGATACGCCCAAGGGCATCGGCCTGCTGATTTCCTGCGTGTATCTCGTCTGCGGAGCGATGCGCCTCGCCCGGTTCAACTGCCTGGCTGCGGCGGATGTGAAATGCAGCAGCAAGAGCTTCCGAGGCTGCCCCATCCCCGCCGCAGCGGGTGTGATCTCGTCTTTGACGCTGCTCCTGATGTGGCTGGACAGCAATGAACGTGAGATCGGCAACTGGAAGTATGCGCTGGCGGGCCTGATGGTGCTCCTGAGCTACTTGATGGTGAGCAGCCTGGAGTATCCGAGCTTCAAAGCGGTGAACTGGCGCACGAAGCGTTCGTTTCACTGGGTGCTGGTGAGCATCTTCTTCATCGCTTTCACGGTGATGAACTGGCACTGGATGCCTTCGGTGATCTTTGTAACCTACCTGCTCTACGGCCTCGCCCGACCATGGGTGAGCCGCAAATGGCGCCGTGAGATCGAGATCGAGCAGGAGGTGCCTGACGCGGACATCATGGACGAAACCGCGGTGCTTTCTGGCAGCGAGGATGAGATGGATGCGGCGCGGATTCTCGACGCGGACCGTCGCCGCGTGTGATTCTGATGAAATTCACTTCACAGAACCGTCGCTTGCGTTAAACGAAGACGCTCATGGCGGATTTTTACCAGCATGCCCGTGTTCCTACACTGCATCACCTGGCGCACGCAGACGCGGCGCTTCGTGAGGAGGAACTGCGTGGATGGAGCACGCAAAAGCCCGTGGTGCTGCTGCTGCCCGCCCTTTACGCCGAATGCGAGCGTCCCGCACTGCCGCTGATCCTCGAACGTGCCGCCGATCTGCCCTATGTGCAGGAGATCGTGCTCAGCATGAACTGCATGGACGCCTCGCAGCATGAGCTGGCGCTGGAGCTGTGCCGCCGCATGCTTCGTGGGAAACCCGCCCGCATCATCTGGAATGACAGCCCGGAGATGAACCGCGCCTTTGAGCTGATGGAGCAGGCGGAGCTGCCCGGCTATCTGGCTGGCAAAGGCACGAACATCTGGATGGGCATCCTCGAGCTGCACTCGCGTGGCTTTGACGGTGTGGTCGTCAGTCACGACACGGATATTTTGAACTACAGCCGCGATCTCATCTGGCGGCTCTGCTACCCGCTCATGCATCCACGCATGGGTTACCGCTTTGCCAAAGGCTACTACAGCCGCGTGGCGGAGCGTTTGTATGGCCGCGTGACACGGCTGCTCATCTTCCCACTGATCCAGGCCTGTCGCGATGTGCTGGGGCCAAAGCCGCTCATCGAGCATCTGGAGAGTTTTCGCTACCCGCTAAGCGGCGAGTTCGCGGCAGACATGTCGGCCATCAATAGCTTCTCCCTTCCGGGCGGTTGGGGGTTGGAGATCTCCACGATGTGCGAGTCACATCACAAGATGCCCGTGAGCGAGGTCTGCCAGGTGGACCTCGGCTTTCACTTCGAGCACCGCCATCGCACGCTGAATCCCGGCAAATCCGGCCTCAAAGAACCCGGCCTCGTCACCGCAGCAGCGGATGTGGCCCGCTGCCTCGCCTGGCAGGTGCTGCGCGATACCGAGCCTCGCAGCGCTGAGGAGATGCTGCGCCTCATCGTGGCCCGCTACCATATCCGCGCCACCGAGTGGCTCGCACGCTACGAACATGTCGCCCTGCTCAACGGCCTGGAACACGATCCTGCCGAGGAAACTGCCGCCGTGAATGCCTTTGGTCATGCCTTGGAGCAACTCCTCAAAACGACCGCCACGGAAGGCCTCCGTGTTCCCGCGATGCGCCCGCCCGTGAGGAGCGTCTTCCAGCGGCTCCCTCAAATCGGGGAACTAATCGCCGCAGCCACGACCCAAGTCTGAGGGCGCTAGCATGAGCGCCCCCAAACCTGATCTTCTCCACCAGCCGCGTCTCGGCGCGCTCTGGATGCTCGTCTCACTCATCTGCTTCACCGGAAACGCCCTCTTGTTGAAGGTGCTCGCCTCCGTTCGTCATGCCGATCCATGGCTGGCGCTGGTATTCCGTGCTTTCATCGGGCTGATCTTCACCTGGATCGTCTTTGCGCCGAAGGGCACGCTGAGGTTGAAACGCAGTTTTCAAAGCTGGCTGCTAGCCTCGCGGGGTGTGCTGGGAGCCTTTGGCACCGCCGCCTACTACCTCACCATCGGTCCGCTTGGTGCGGGCAAAGCCACGCTCATCGGCAACACCTGGTGTGTCTTTGCCGCCATCATGGCGACCTTCGTTTTGCATGAAAAACTCGGCCTCGTGAAGGTGCTCGGCATCTCGCTGGCCCTCGCAGGCCTCGCCCTGCTCACCGGCATGACGCCCGGCTCGCTCGTCGTATTTGGCCAACACGAGGCCATCGCGCTCGGCGGCGCTGTTTTGGCCGCGGCGGTCGTGGTGGTGATCCGCCAGCTCACCCGCACCGAGACCAGCGCCACGATTTTTGCCTCGCAATGCCTCTACGCCCTGCTCATCGGCATCCCCATCGCCGCGATGAACTTCACCTCGCTCGGCTGGACGGATGCCGGACTGCTCTCCGCAGCGGCTTTGTGTGCCACGATAGGTCAGCTCGCCATGACGGAAGGCTTCCGCTTCCTCTCCGTCGCCGCCGGTGGAGCCTTTCAAAACACCGTGCCCGTGCTCACCACCATCGGCGGCATCCTGTTTTTCGCCGAGCCCTTCTCCACCCTGCAATCCATCGGTGTCGTGCTGGTGCTCTGGGGCAGCTTCCAGACGGTGCTGGGCGGGCGCAGGAAGTAAAAAGAGCTTCCTAAGCTCCATGGCCTTATGCTAAGTTCCCCTCATGTCAGCCGCTCTTCGCGATCCAGGCGCTCAATACGCCTACTCAATGCCCAAGCTCCCTCCTCGCGTCACCGAGGAGGAGTACGAGGCTATTCTGGAGAAGTCCGTGGAGAAGCTGGAGTTTCGCAACGGCCAGATCGTGATGATGGCGGGCGGCACGGACACGCACAGCCTAGTGAAGGGCAGCCTGATCCATGCGCTCAAAGGTTCCCTCTCCAAACGCCCCTGCCGCGTCTATGACAGCGACATGAAGGTCAAGGTGGAGGCATCCGGCCTGAACACTTTTCCTGATGCCTCGATTGTATGCGGTCAGCCAAAGTTTAACTCGGACAAGCGCATCACGCTCTTGAACCCAGGCGCCATCTTCGAAGTCCTCTCCGATGGCACCGAGGCCTACGACCGTGGCGAGAAGTTCTGGCATTACCGCCACATTCCATCGCTCAAGACCTTTGTGCTCGTTTCAACGGCCCAGGCACGCGTGGAGGTCTTTGAGCTTGGCGAGGGAGACCAATGGCAACTCACCACCTTTGACGGTTTCGACGCCACCCTGCGCCTGAAGCACTACGACATCGAGATTCCACTCGCGGCCGTTTACGACAAGACTGATCTCGATCCGTCCACGCCGCCGAATGACGAACAGGGCTGATCAGCTCACCCCAGCCACGCACACACCTCCGCGGCGACACGTTCACCACGGGTGAAGGCTTCTTCAAAAAGAGCCATGCCGCTCATGTCCGAGTGGGCATGGAAAACGGGTGGTGAAGACGTTTGCAGCGCTTCACGTGCCTTTCCCCAGATGAAGCCGGGCGAGGGACGGATCATGCCATGGCCCCAAAGCCACACATCGGCTTGCGTCACATAATCACGCAGTTCTGAATGCGGCGCGGCGAGGGCCTCGAGAGCCCGTGAGCACAATTGCGCATGCGATTGCGTGAGCATCCATTCGCGGAGCTTCGCGGGTGATTGGCCGCAAAGAGCCTCGTAATGCGTGATGACGGTGGCTTGCGGCACGGAGGCGAGGCTTTGATGCGTGGCGTTGACGTAGCCGAGCGTCTCGGAGCCAAAAACGACGTTGTCCCAGGCCGGCAGCACGCCCGGACTCGGCGGCAATTCGTCGAGGGTGAGATTCGTCACCACCCACGGCGAATAGGCGAGATCGGGCGAGGCCTTCGCGGGATCAATCAAACGCCTCGCGACAAAGCGCGGCACGCAGAGCAGCACGGCGCGGGCTTCGATCTCGAAGGCTTCACCGCGTTCGTCGATCGCTTTGACCTTGGGTGTGCCATTGGTGATCTCCACGCCGAAGGCCATCGCGTTGACGCGGAGGCCTTCCAAACCTTCGGCGAGCAGTTCGACGAGCTTTCCATTTCCTTGAGGCCAGGTGAGCACCGTGTCGCGCTCGGCATTCGCGGCTTCGCCGGTGCGGCTTGCGAAGTAGTGCAGGCCTGCCCACGCGGAGACTTCATCGAGGTTCCCGCCGAAATCATCGCGGCAGGCATACTCGATGTGCCAGCGCAGGGCCTCGCTATCGAAACCATGCTCCTGCATCCACTTCGCCATCGTCAGGGCATCCAGCGCGAGGATGTCGGGATCGCGGCTCGAAGCATCCACGGGAAGGACAAAAGCCATTTTGCCATCGCGTCCGCGTTTGGACCTCCAACGCTCGATTTCAGCCTGAAAGGCCGCGAACTGCTCTTTCTCGCGCTTGGGCAGTCCGTCCTGCGGATTCAAACCTTCGATCCATTCGCCATGAATGAAGAGCCGCTCGTGCGGATCATGGCAGAGAGCCAGCTCATCATAAATGGGCCGACCAGCCGCATCGTGACCGGTGATGATTCCCGTCTCTTCAAAGAAGCGCCGCACCTCCACGCAGTCACGACCCGGCAGCGGCACATAATGAGCGCCCCAGGGATAGGCGCTGACCTTGTTTTGTCCGGCACAGGACGTGCCGCCGAGTTGCGACTCCAGCTCCAGCACGACGATTTTCTCCACGCCGAGCTTTCGCAAATGCCGCGCTGCGGCCAGCCCCGCCACGCCACCACCCACGATCACCACCTCGGCCTTTTCCTTCCGTCCGATCTTCGGCAGGCCGCCATCACGCAACCGATGCCCGCGAGCATGCGAACCACCGACGATGCGACCCGGAATGCCTCCACGACCTTCACATCCCGCGAGCAGGAAGGCGGGTGTGGATTGGAGCAGGCGGCGGCGGTTCATCGGCACGCTGAAAAGAACCGGGAAACCTCTTGCCACAAGCCCGCGAAATGCGCTTCCAGTGTCGCATGCCCGCGCATCATTACGAACCTGATCCCTCCGCCACGGTGGAGGCGCTGATGGCGTGGTTTCGTGATCACGGGAAAGACTATCCCTGGCGTCGCACGCAGGACCCGTATGCCATTCTCGTCTCCGAGGTGATGCTGCAGCAGACGCAGATCACCACCGTGCTCGACCGCGGCTACTACACGCGATGGATGGCGCAGTTTCCCGATTGGCAGACGCTCGCCGCCGCTGCCGAAAGCGTCGTATTGAAGGCCTGGGAAGGTCTCGGCTACTATCGCCGGGCACGCCATCTTCAGAAGCTGGCTCAAACCATCATGGAAGAGCATGGCGGCATCTTTCCACAGGATCACGCGGCCATTTTGAAGCTCCCCGGAGTCGGCCCCTACACCGCCGGTGCGGTGGCGAGCTTTGCCTTCAACCTCCCGCATCCCATCGTGGATGGCAACGTGGCCCGCGTACTCTCACGTCTGCACAATGACGCCACGCCGATCGACTCCACCAAGGGCCGCGATCTGCTCTGGCAGCGTGCCACCACGCTCGTGCAGACCACCACCGATCCACGCACGCTGAATTCCGCTCTCATGGAGCTGGGCCAGACGCACTGCCGCCCCACGAAGCCCGCCTGTGATCTCTGCCCCGTGCGTGGCGAGTGCCGCGCCACCGATCCCGAGCACCTGCCGGTGAAATCCGCACGCCCGGAGATGACGGAAGTCACCGAGCGTGTCTTTTTCCTGCGCACCGCCGAAGGCGTGCTGCTCGAACAAGAGACCGGCAGCCGTCGCACCGGCCTGTGGAAGCTGCCCGCACTGCCGGAGAGCTTGCATGCCAAACCACCGCCCGTGCTGATGAAATCGCACTACGGCATCACCCGCTACAAAGTCACCCTGTGGGTCCACGAGCCACCGAAAGCAAAGCTCCCATGGCCGGAAACGCATGCGATCGTGCCCCACGAGCGTCTTGCCGATCTTCCGATGCCAAGTCCCTATCGTCGCGCTTTGAATGCCATGCTCAAATCGCACGCGGAAGACCTCTTGTAGCCGCAAAAGCCAGTCACGATCTCTCGTTCATTCTCCCCATGAAAATCCTCACCGCCCTCCTTTTGCTCGCCACCACCTCGATGGCCGAAGAAACCGCCCAAAGCGCCTTCAAACGCGGCGTGGAGATGTTCTTCGACGCCAAGCCCAAGGAGTCCGTCGAGGCTTTTGACGCGCTGTTGAAGCTCGAACCCCAAGCGAAGCCGGAGCTGTGGCAGCGCGGGCTTTCCCTCTACTACGCCGGCGATTTCAAAGGTGGTCGCGAGCAGTTTGAGACGCACCAGACCTTCAACACGAACGATGTCGAGAACGCCGCCTGGCATTTTCTCTGCGTGGCAAAGGCAGAAAGCGTCGAGGCCGCTCGCAAGCTGCTCATCCCCATCGAAGGCGATGCCCGCGTGCCGATGAAGCAGGTGCATGAGCTCTTCGCTGGCAAAGCCAAGCCCGAGGATGTGCTCAAAGCCGCCGAAACCGGCGAAGGCAATGACCTCCGCAACCACCGCTGCTACGCCCACCTCTATCTCGGCCTCTACTTCGAGTCGATCGGCGAGGACGCCAAAGCCAAGGAGCACATGCTCAAAGCCGCCACCGACTACAAAATGGATCACTACATGGGCAAAGTAGCCCAGGTGCATGTGAAGCTGCGCGGGTGGTAAGCCGTGTTTGAAAACCATCTGGGGCACTCGAATGATGCGGCAGCAGAGTAGCCATCTCGCTCCGTCGAGATGAGCTTGGCGCTTCGCAAAGCCCCCAGTTTACGAGTTGTGGGAATCCAACATGCTGGCGAAAGCCTCCAGCTCATCTCGCGGAGCGAGATGGCCACTTTGCTTCGCCTGATCGTCGTCGGTAGGTTTTCAAACACGCCCTAGAAACGCTCTCGCATTGCCAAAGGTCAGCGCATTCATTTGAGACTCGCCCAGCACCGATTCCACGAGTTTCAGCAGCGAGGACTCAGGATAAAAAAACGGGGCGTGAGTCCCGAAGCAGAGTTTTTCAGCGGGCCATGCTTTGAGCGTGTTTTCGAGGCCGCCGACACCTTCAATCATGGCGCAGTCGAGCCAGAGCGAGACGCAGCCGCGCAGCGCGGTGGTGATCATGACGGCGTTGGCATTCAAAACCATGACGCGGGCCTTCGGGCGGGCTTTGAGCAGATCGTGAAGCGGCTTCAGATCGACCGGAGCGGCCTGCACGAGCGGGTGCTGCGTGCGCTGATCCTCCATCTGCGCCACGATTTGCACGGCGAGACCGGCTTCGGTGATCGCATCGAGCATGTCGGCAAAGATGGGCTCGGCGAGCGTGTAGCCATGGTAGTTCGGATGCAGGCGGATGACCTTCATCGCGTGCTCGTCACGGCAGCGGCGCAGGTCCTCACGCCACGCGGGGAGCAGCGGATGCAGTGTGCCCGCAGGAAGCAGGACGCCTCCGCTCTTTGCGCACTCAGCCGCGAGGCGTGCGTTCACGGCGGCGATGTCTCGCGTGAGCAGGGCTTCGAGCGAGCCGGTGATGGCTTGGGTGATGCCGCGTTGTTTTAATGCCTCGCCATCGAGCTTGGGGAGGTCGCGGAAGGGCCAGGGGCCGGTGGCGAAGTTCACATCGAGGCGCTCCGAGGCGGGTTCGAGGGCCAGCAAAGGCGTGGCGGCGGCTGCGGCGGTGCTTTGGAGGAAGAGTCGGCGGTTCATGCCTGGATGCCTTTCGTTTTGAGGATGGGAGTCATGAGGCTGCGCAGCGTGCCGTGGAAGATCTGCTGTTTTTGCGCCTCGGTGATGGCGGCTCCATGCACTTTGGCCAGTTGGCTGGCGAAACTGCGCCCGCCGCAATCGCTGCCGTAGATGACACGCTCCGCGCCCAGTTCCCGCACGGCCATCTCGGTGATGCCTGCGGTGGGATCGGAGCCGGCGAGATCGGCGAAGAGGTTCTTTTGATTGCGGATGGCGCGGATGCCCAGCTCCCAGGTGCCGCCGGTGTGGCCGCAGATGATGGGCACCTTCGGAAAACGCTTCGCCAAGGCCACGAGGTCATCGGGCGTGGATTCGCCGGGGTAGTTCGCCGTCGTTTTGAACCAGGTATGCTGGAAGATGACGGCTTTCAGCTCGGCGGCACGAGCGATGAGCGGGTCGATCTCGGGTCCATCACAGCGTTTCGCCACCCACAGCTTCACGCCCACCATCGGCCCATTCGCCACGCAGCGTTCCAGCTCGGCGAGGGATTCAGGCACATGCTTCGGATTCAGCGTGACGAAGCCAAAGGCGCGGTTGGGATGCTTCGCGATGGCTCGCAGCACCTCATCGTTCTGTTTTCGAAAATCATCCGGTGAAGGGTCCTGTGACCATTTCATGCCCATGTAAACACAGAGCCGCTCGATGCCTACGCGGTCGGCATAGCGCAGGAGCTGCCCCAGCCGCTCCTCAGGCGTGAGGCCGGGCACGCCGGAGAGATGGCAGTGCAGGTCCCAGATGCGGAATTTTGGATTCATGAGCCTTTGCATACGCGGCAGCGGGTCGGACTCGCGCATTGAAAACTCTGAGGCAGGCTTTACTCACGAACTGCTAACCATCCTCACTGTTCGCCAAGAAAACAGATTCGACTGCGACCTCTGACCATCGGCGGAGTTTCACGTCACCTCCAACTGATGAAAAGAATCTTCACTTTCTCGCTCCTCCTCCTGCTCACCGGCATGCTCCAAGGCCAGACGACCGTCAGTCTAGGCACCGGCAAAATCACCGGCTCCGTTACGGGATTGAGTTCAGCAAATCCGAATGTCACCGGACTCAGCGCGGGCATCAGCTTTGATCTCACGATCACGGCCACGAATGCTACCACCGGGCTGACGGTGGCAAATCACAACAACGGCATCGGCGTTGTTGGCGGCGCCAACGGTTTCGAAGTGGACAATGTTAACAATCTCAACGCTGCGGATGATGAGTCGCGTGTTTTAACCGTGAGCAATGTCGCTGGACTCGCCGTCGGGCAGTCGCTGCGGATTTCCGGCATCGGAACCCGTGCGGGCGCTGGGACCAAGCAATACGCCCTCTTCGACGGTGCTACATCCGTCAGCAGCGGTTCATTCAATACCTCGCCCTTTGCGATCTCTGTGCCCAATCTCAACAGCGCGAAGATCACGGCGACGGGGCCCACCACCGCCCCCGCCTTGAATTCGGGGTTCCTCATCAATCAGCTGCTCCTCACCGTCACGAGCGGCGGAGGCACTGGTGGCAGCGCCAATGCGGCGGCGAAGATAACGAATGCGGGCCTTGATGGCAGCGGCCATCCGTTCTTCACCTTCGATAGCGTCGCGGGAGAAAGCTACGAGATCCAGAGCTCCACCGATCTGCTTTCGTGGACGCCGATGGCCACGCTCTCGGGCACTGGTGGCTCCATTACCTACACGGACGAGTTCACCCAGGCCCCGAGCGTGCCGAGGCAGTTTCACCGCGCCAAGACCGTGCTCACGCCGAATGGAAACCTCGCCAACACCACCCTCAGCATCACGCAAACCTGGTTGCAGGAGCCGACCGGCTTCGCTCGCACCGCCGTCGTCCAGGTTCCCACGGGCGCAGGCCCACACCCCGTCATCATCATGCTCCATGGCAATGGCGGGACGGGGAATGCAGCCGCGACCTTCATCAATGCACTCAATCCGCATGTCAGCACCGCCATCCGTGTCGCTCCCAATGGCTACGTGCCCATTGGCCTGCAGCAGAGTTGGAATGTCGATAACGAAGACTCCCAGGCACCCGATGTCGCCTTCATCCGCGATCTCATCGCTTTGCTGAAAACCTATGACAATGTCGATGCGGGCAAAATCTCCATCTTCGGCATCTCCAACGGCTCCGGCATGACGAACCGCCTCCTCATCGAGCTCGACGGTGCCGCCTTTCAGAATGCAGGCTGTCAGGTCTCCCAAATGCTCGCCAAGATGTATCACGACAGCGCCTTCTGGTTCAATGCCACCGGCAGCAATGCCTACGACCAGACCATCACGCCCGCCAAACGCCGCCGCATCATCAGCCTCAATGGCACGGCTGATCCTCTCATCCCCTACACCGGCGGGACCAGCGGCATCGGCACCTTCATCTCCGCTCAGGAAAGTATCTATCGCTTCGCCCAGGCAATGGGTGAAACCGGCCCGCAATTGGCCGATGCCGCCGGCATCCCCGGCACCGGCACGAACGGTTACTCGGCCCCCTTCGTGAAATACACCTACCGCAGCGGCCAATTCGTCCACTACAAACTCATCGGCGGCAATCACGGCCTCCAAGTCAGCAGCAGCTCCGTCTATGCCGATGAAGCCAAACAAATCGTCGCGGCTTTTCTTTTGCAGTAGCGCTGCTGAGTTCCGCAAAAGCACATCAAAACAGATGCGAGCTTGCGCAGCAGCTGCCCCAGCCGCTCCTCAGGCGTGAGGCCGGGCACGCCGGAGAGATGGCAGTGCAGGTCCCAGATGCGGAATTTCGGATTCATGAGCCTTTGCATACGCGGCAGCGGGTCGGACTCGCGCATCGAAAACGCCGAGGCAAACCACCCTGCCCTTCTCCCGCTCGTTTTTGCCGCAGAGGAGCCAAGAGGCAGAGGACGCCGAGGTTTCCTTCGGTTTTCATCTCTGCGTCCTCCGCTCCTCTGCCCCTTGGCGGCAAACATGGTGGCAGATGCGGCGGGTGCTCGTGGTATCCACGCAACTTCGCAGGAGCTGGAATCTTCACGCAGTCCATTTACCCGCCGAGGCCGTCGACAACCGATATTTTTGTTGCCCAGAAACGGCCCAGGGGGGTAAAACGAAACCCATGAGCACCCCAGCCCGTGATATTCCGACAAAATCGTTGGCGATAAAGCTGCTGACAAACCTCACGATCTGTTAACCATCTGCATTGTTGGGCAAAAAGATGAACTGGCATCACTTATCCACTGGTCAGGTCGGCTACCCTCAGCCGGAAGAAGGGTACCTTGAACAGACCTACGACTTCTCTGTTGGATGCGCCGTTTGCCAAATCGGGAAGCAGCAAAAAGCTCCGTTTAGATTTCGTGATGAGCCCAAAGCCAAACATAGTCCGTTCATTGGTCTGAACTGGGTCTTCGATGAGATATTCGTCCGAGAGGAGGTCAAAAGCATTTTTGAGGAAGAGAATGTTACCGGAATTAGCTTCGAGAGACCGGTAAAGCACAAGACCGGTCAGCCACTCGAATCGATCTACCAACTCATCGTGACGACTGTTCTGCCTGAAGCGATTGATACGCGTGATCTGGTAGTCGAAAGGTGTGAGTTGCCTACCGATCCAGTTGTCTTGCGTTGTCTCACCGCGGTCGGCAGTCGATTGGTGAAGGGGCCGTTCTGTGGCAGCCGGAAGTATAACTACCCGCAGGAAAGCCCTTTTCGTGTAAGCCGGAGAGCGCTGGATTCCCAGCCAAGCATTGTACGGTTGAGTGAGTGGTTTGGAAGTGGAGGCAGTGCAGGCCGACCGATTCTGATTTCAGACAGAGTTAAGCAGATAATCGACAGAGCAGGTTGGCGCGGCGCATTCATGACCCCGATCTCATGCAGCTAGAACCCGAAGAAGAATACTTTCAGCTTTGAAGTGCGACAACACGGCGTGAGTAATTAACCTCGTTTGGGATCTTGTAGCCGAGGCGCTTGCGGCAGGCGGTTGTATTGCCACACCCGCTCGCACCCCAATCGCTTGCCTGCGGCGGGGTTTCCTGCCAGAGGAAGGCTCATGTCCTCCCCCCAAGCCTACCTTTTTGACCTCGACGGCACGCTCATCGACTCACTGGCCGACATCGCGGCGTCGGTGAACCGCATGCTGGAGGCTCGCGGGCATCCGCGACGTGAGGAGGAGCTGTTCCGCCAGATGGTGGGCGATGGCATGGAGAAGCTGGTGGAGCGGGCGCTGCCGGAGCATGCCCGCGATGCAGAGACGATCAGCACGGGCGTGGCGGAGTATCGGGCGAACTACGAGCAGCACTGGCGAGAGCAAACACGCCCTTACGACGGCATCGTGGAGCTTCTGGGCACGCTGAAGGCGCGAGGCTTCAAGCTGGGTGTGATTTCCAACAAGGCGCACCGCTTCACCGTGCCGATGACGGAACACTTTTTCGGCACAGACATCTTCGAGATCATCCTCGGAGCCCGGCCGGAGGTGCCGCACAAGCCCGCGCCCGATGCCGCTCACGAGGTGGCGGCGATTTGGGGCCTGCCGACGAGCGAAATCGCCTATGTGGGCGATTCGGGCATCGACATGGACTTTGCCAAGGCCAGCGGCATGCGGGCCATCGGCGTGCGCTGGGGCTTTCGCGGTGAAAAAGAGCTGCAAGAGCACGGGGCGGACGTGTTGATTTCTCATCCGTGCGAATTGGCTGCTTGAGCAATCCGCGCATGCCCTTACAATTCCGGCCTGTGATCACCCCTGCACACTTTTATCTCAAAACCGGCCTGCTCGTGCTGGCTGCGGCTTCCCTAGCCTCCTGCAATCTCTTCAAAAAAGCCCCGCCTCCACCGCCGCCAGAGCTGGTGAAGGAAGTGTGGAAGTATCCCGGTGAGTGGACCGGTGGTGACAAGCCCATCACCCAGATCGTGGTGAATGTGGACACGCAACGCGCCACCCTTTACCACAACGACGAAGTCGTCGGCTGGACCTATGTGGCCAGCGGCATCACCAGCTTCCCCACGCCCACTGGTGATTTCAAAGTGCTCGAAAAGGTCAAAGACAAGGTCTCCAACCTCTACGGCAAAGGTTACGACGCCGGCGGCAAGCTGGTGAACTCCGATTTCAAAAACGGCCGCGACGTGCTGCCGCCCGGCGGCAAGTTCATCGCCGCGCCGATGAAGTTTTTCATGCGCCTCACCAACGACGGCGTGGGCATGCACATCGGCCTCATCTCCAAGCCCGGTCGCCGCGCCTCCCACGGCTGCATCCGCCTGCCAAAGCAGATGGCTCCCATTCTGTATGAGCACACCGCCCTCGGCACCCCGGTGAAGATCACCGGCAGCGGCCCGGACTATGCCTCCTACCTGAAGCAATCCGCCGCCAAATCGAAGGCGAATGCCGCCAAGTATGCCGCCTCGAAAAAGAAGCTCGAAGAGAGCGCCGCCAAGAAGGCCGAGGAAGCCGCTGCCAATGGCACCACGCCACCCGCCGATCCGAATGCCCCCGCACCGAAACCTGCCACGCCTGAAATGAAGGTGCCGGAGCCTCCGCCCCTCGGTGCTCCTGCCACGCCCGCCTCTCCCACCATCGAGCTGAAGCCCGCCGCACCTGCCGCTCCCGGCACCGGCCAGCAGTGATCGCATTCTTTTCCCCTGACCCCTGTGCCCCGTTTCACGCTTGAGGATCTTGGTTGGAATGCCTCCTTCGCCAAGCAGTTCGAGCCTCTGGCCGCTGAAGGCTGGAAACCGGCCCGCCTGATCCGCGACAACAAGATCTCCTACGGGGCCCTGCTCGATGATGGCAGCGGCGGCTACGATGAGCTGGAGGTGATCCTCAGTGGCAAAGTCTATCACGATGCCGCCACGGATGCTGATCTCCCCGCCGTGGGGGATTGGGTGGCACTCGATGTCGGCAAAGAAGGCACGGACACCGTCATCCGCGCCCGCCTTCCCCGGCAGACCTGCTTTTCCCGCAAAGCCCCCGGCCTCAGCGCCGAGGAGCAGGTCATCGCCGCCAATGTGGATACCGTCATCGTCATCACCGATGCGGAGACCGATCTGAATCTCCGGCGCATGGAGCGTTACTTCACGCTCATCGCCCGCAGCGGCGCCAAGGCCGTCGTCCTGATCAACAAGATCGATCTCACCTCCAAGGCGCAAAACGAAGAGGCCGCCGAAGCCATCCGCCAGCTCAATCCGAACGCGGACGTGCATCTCACCAGCGTCACGAAGCGCAAAGGCATCAAAGTCCTCAAAAACTACTTCAAGCGCGGCCAGACCGTGGCCTTCATCGGCTCCAGCGGCGTCGGTAAATCCGCCATGATCAATCTGCTCCTCGGTGAGGAATGGCAGTGGACCGATGAGGTGAATGAAAAGACCGGCCGCGGCCGCCACACCACCACCGCCCGCGAATTGATCGTGCTCGATGGCGGCGGCATCCTCATTGACAACCCCGGCATCAAGGAAGTGCAGATGTGGACGGATGAGACCACCCTCCGCGAACGCTTTGCCGACATCGACCAGCTCGCGCTCGGCTGCCGTTTTGGCGATTGCAAGCACGGCAAAGACGCCGGCTGCGCCATCCGCACCGCCGTGGAGGGCGGCACGCTCGATCCCGCCCGCTACGATGGCTACCTGAAGCTCGAAGAAGAGATCGCCGAGCTGCGCAAAAAGCGCAAAAAGCGCCAAATGACCGTCGAACGCGTCTTCAAACGCGATCACAAGATCAAAGCCCGCAACCGCGAGGACCGCCACGACATCGAGCGCAACCTTAGGCCTTCACGACATGAGCACCGGGATGAGTGACGATACTTCAACAATCAACAATCAGAGTTCATCAGCCGAGCGTAGCGAGACAGACTGCCGCAGGCAGCCCGAAGGGAAGCGAAGCGCATCAATCTGCGGTTCAGGTGCCGGGCGACGCTCGGAATGACGATTGCTGAGTGCCGATTGCTGATTGTTGAAGTGCCAAACCATCCCGAAACTTGAAACCTCCAGCCTACGCCTCTACTACCCACGCATGCCCGCCCCTGACGACCGCGAAATCATCCTCGAAGCCCGCGATCTCACCCGCGAGTTCGACGGCGTGAAGGCCCTGGACCGATTCTCCTTCCAACTGCATCGCGGCGAGGTGCTCGGCCTGCTCGGTGCCAACGGCGCTGGAAAAACCACCGCGATGAACTGCCTCCTCGGCCTCACGCTGCCCACCAGCGGTGATTTGTTCGCCTTTGGCTTGCCGCTGCACCAGCACCGCATCGCCATCCTCCAACGCGCCAATTTCTCCTCCGCCTACACCGCGCTGCCAGGCAATCTCCTCGTCGGCCAAAACCTGCTCGTCTTTGCCAAGATCTACGGCGTGCGTGATCCGAAGAAGAAAATCGCCGAGCTGATGGAGTTGCTGGAGATTTCTCATCTCGCCAAACGCGTCACCGGCCAGCTCTCCGCCGGTGAATCGACGCGTGTGAACCTCGTGAAGGCCTTCCTGAACGATCCCGAGCTGCTCATGCTCGACGAGCCAACTGCCTCGCTCGATCCCGACATCGCCGACAAGGTGCGCAAAGTCGTCCGCAAGGTGCAGCGGGAGCGAAACATCGGCATCCTCTACACCTCGCACAACATGCGCGACATCGAGGAAGTCTGCGACCGCGTCATCTTCCTCCACAAAGGCAAAATCGTCTGCGAAGGCACTCCGACGGACATCGTCGCCCAGTCCAGCAGCACGAACCTGGAAGATGTCTTCATCAAAATCGCCCGCGATGGCGAAATCATCGACGAACCGCAGAAAGACAAAGCACCATGAACTTCCGCATCATCAGCGCCCTCGTCCTGCGCTACCTTTTTCTCTACACGCGCAGCCCCATGCGCCTCGTCGAGCTCGTCTTCTGGCCCGTCGTCGATCTCGTGGTGTGGGGGAATGTGACGGTCTTTATTCAGCGGAACACAAACCCCGCGTTTGGGAATGAAATCCTCTTCCTGCTAGGCGCGATGATCCTTTGGGACATCATGTTTCGTGCGCAGCAGGGGGTGGCCATCTCCTTTCTGGAGGATGTGTGGACGCGAAATCTGCTCAACGTCTTCGTCGCTCCCGTGCGTGCCACGGAATACGTCAGCGCCACCTTCATCGTCGGTATGCTGCGCATCACCGTCACCGCCGTGGTGCTTAGCCTGATTTCTTGGTTCGGCTATTCCTTCAATATCTTCCAGCTCGAATGGTGGCTCATTCCATTCTTTGCAAATCTGATGCTCTTCGGCTGGTCGCTCGGCATGATCTCCACCGCCCTCATCCTGCGCTGGGGCCAGGCAGCCGAATCCCTCGCGTGGGCCATTCCGTTCTTCTTCCAGCCCGTCGTCGCCGTGTTTTATCCGGTGCAGGACATGCCCGCATGGTCACAGCCCATCGCGTGGTGCTTCCCGCCCACCTACATCTTTGAAGGCATGCGAGACGTGATGAAGACTGGCACCATGAACTGGAATTACCTTTGGTATGCCGCCGCTCTGAACATCGTCTTCATGGCCCTCGCTGGCTGGCTCTTCCTCTGGATCCTCAATCTCACCCGGAAACGCGGCCTGCTGACGAAATTTGCCACGCAGTAGGAGCAAGGAGGTCTTATTCGACGCCAATGAAGGACCTCATTCCATTTCTCTTGGATTTATCAGCGTCCCATTCGCGTTAAATGAGCGGTTTCCAGCCTTCCCTCATGCCCGCCAGCATCCACCTCGTTATCCCCTGCTACCACGAGAGCGGGCGCATCGGCCCCTTTCTGGCCGAGCTGTGTGAGACGCTCACTCCACTCGGCGGCATCACCATCCGCGTCGTGGAGGATGGCTCCGATGAAGACGAAAAAAAGCGCATGAGCACGATCATCGACGCCCAGCGCACCCAAACGCCTCTGCTGCTCGCACCACTTTTCCTCCCTCAAAACCTCGGCAAAGGCGGTGCCATCTACGCTTCGTGGAATGTGGAGAAGTCTGCTGATTGGCTCGCCTTCGTCGATGCCGATGGTTCCTGCTCGGCGGCAGAAGTCGCACGGCTCATCCAGCTTGCTCGTGAGGCACCGGAAAACACCGCTCTCTTCGCCTCTCGCGTCAAAATGCTCGGCAAATCCGTCTCGCGAGATTTTCGCCGTCATCTCATCGGTCGCGTGTATGCCACGCTCGTTTCCGAGATGCTGAGCATCCCCGTCTATGACAGCCAATGCGGACTCAAACTCGTCCCAAGAGCCTGTTTCGAGCGCCTCGCATCGAAACTAACCATCCACGGCTTCGCCTTTGATGTGGAGCTGCTTACGCTGCTGCTCGATTCCGGCTGCGCCGTGCAGGAAGTGCCCATCTCCTGGCACGAGACCCCCGGCGGCAAGGTTCACCTTCTTCGCGATTCCTTCCTCATGGCTCGCGATGTCTGGCGGGTGCGTCAAAACCACCGGAACGCCGCTGGATGATGAAACAAAGAGAACTTCCCTCAGATTCAAGGCGGCCCGCAGATTTCTCAGAAACCAATCTGAGGGCCGCTCTGAATCTGCGGGACCCTTCTGAGTCTCTGAACGTCACTGGAGTTGGTCAAAAGCGTGGCGCATGAAGATTCGGAGACACCGCTTGTCACCGCATCCCCGCACTCCATGCTCCGCGTCCTATGTTTGATGTCCGTGACAAGCCCCAGCACGTCGAGAATGCCTTCCTCATCGGTGCGTATTTCGACCGCCGCCGCAAAGAAGAGGCGCAGGCCTTGCTCGATGAGCTCGGCGAGCTCGTTCGCACGCTCGGCATCAACATCGTGGGCAGCCAGCTCGTCTTCGCCCGCGAGCACACCGCTCGTTACCTCATCGGTAGCGGCAAAACCAAGGAACTCACCGATCAAGCCAAAGCCCTTGGAGCGGATTGCATCGTGTGGGACAATGAACTCAGCCCCGCCCAGCAGCGAGCCTGGGAATCCGAAGGCGACATCTGCGTCATCGACCGCCACGAGGTCATCCTCGACATCTTCAACATGCGTGCCCGCACGCGTGAAGCACGCCTCCAGGTGGAGCTAGCTCGCCTCGAATACTCCATCCCGCGCCTGACCCGCATGTGGGCCCATCTTGACCGCCAGGGCGGTGGTGCCGGTGGTGGTAAAGGCGGTGCCGGAGCCGCTCGTGGTGAAGGTGAAACCCAGCTCGAAACCGACCGCCGCCTCGCCCATCAGCGCCTCGATCGCGTGAAGGCAGAGCTCGATGATGTGCGCCGCGTGCGTGACACCATGCGCAAGGAGCGCACCCGCGAGCCCGTGGCTCATGCCGCCATCGTTGGTTACACAAACGCAGGCAAATCCTCCCTCCTCAACAAACTCACCGCCGCCGATGCGCTCGTGGAGAACAAGCTCTTTGCAACGCTCGACACTACCACGCGACGCATGGAACTGCCGGATGGCCAGTCCCTGCTCGTCACCGATACCGTCGGCTTTGTGCGCAACCTCCCGCATGACCTCGTGCAGTCCTTCCGCGCCACGCTGGAAGAATCCACGCTGGCCGATTTCCTCATCCACGTCGTCGATGCCAGCTCACACGAGGCTCTGAAGTTCTATCAAACGACCACGGAGGTGCTCGCCGAACTCGGTGCAGGTGAGAAGCGAGTCCTCCTCGTGCTCAACAAGATCGATCTCGTCGATGACACTCGCATGAACGAGCTGCGACGCGAGTTTCCCGATGCCATCGCCATCTCCGTGAAGACCGGTTTTGGCCTCGATGACCTCTTCCATCGCTTGAGCGACTTCATGATCGACCGCGTTGTGCGCCTCGATCTCGATCTCCCGCTTGATCGCATGGACCTCGTGGCCCTCGCCCATCAGGAAGGCAAAGTGTTGACCGAAGACTACGAAACCGGCCGCGCCCGCGTGCAGTGCGTGATCCCCAAGCACTACGAGAGCCGCTATGCGCCCTTCGTGGTCGAAAGTGAAGGCACAAAAAAACCACCCAGTCTCGCGACCGGGTGGTGATGGGATTCAAATGAAGGTGGAAGAGATTAGTCGTCCGCTTTGATGGCTTTGAAGACGATGGCTGCCACGGCACCGCCGAGCAGATTCGCCACCCAGTAGAGCCAGAGCTGGCCGCCCGCGAGGAGGCCCATGGCCACCGCGCCCGTGGCGACGGCAGGATTGAAAGCCGCACCGGAAACACCGCCCACAGCTACCGCGCCCGCTGTCACGGTGAGGCCGATGGCGGCACCGTAGAAGCTGTTGTTCGCATTGGCTTTGGTGGTGGCCACATTCAGCACCACCCAGGCGAGGGCGAAGGTGCCGATCGATTCAGCGACGATGAGCTTCTGCATATCAATGGGAGCTGCGCCGCCGCCTTTGCCCACCAGCGTCGCCGCCACGAGGGCCGCCACCACGCCTGCCACGGTCTGGCAGAAGATATAGACGATGGCATCTGTGAAGCCGATCTTGCCACGCAGCCAAACGGCTACGGTGACGGCAGGATTGTAGTGAGCGCCGGAGAGATGACCTCCGGCGAAGATCATGACGGCCAAAGAAAGACCGATGGCGATGGGGGCGAGCTCCTGCTTGCTGCTGACCGTCAGGCAGACGGTATAGACGAGAAAGAAGGTGCCGATGATTTCTGCGATGTATTTCTTCATGGGATAGGTATTGCAGCCTATTCCCCAGCCTTTCGGCAAGAACAAATCCGAAAATCTATCGAGCCACTTTCATCCAGCGCACAGCTTCCATCCCGCTCGCCAATTCCTTCATGCGAACCTCCCACGTGCCCGCGTCATCATTCGGAGCGAGATCGAGTGTCAGGTCCAAAAGGCCGTTCTCCGCCGCATAAAAGCCGCTGCCTTCGGTCAAAACGCCGTTCGCATCCCGAACCTCGACCTTCACCGGAATCACCGCCTTCAACGGTGAATCGGCCGTGGAGGTGATTTGGAGCTTCACGGTCGCTTTTTGGCCTGCGGTAGCACTTTCCGGCACATCGAGCTTCAGGCCCAGAAGCGGCTTCGGCGTCACCAGGAAGATTTTTCCGTCTCCAGGCCCCAGATCGACTTTCCAGCTCATGCTGCCGTCTTCGCCGCGCTTCGGCACGATGAACTGCGTGCCTGTCAGCTCATACACATTCGCCGATTCAGCCTTCAAACTCACCACCCCACTCGCGGGAAGCCCGTTTTCCATCACCAGGCCATGCTGGCCGACGTAGCTGCCGTATTCACGTTTGTCGTTGATGACGAAGACATAGGTCGCCTCGCCAAACTTCCGCACTCGCGTGATGATCTCCGGGTTGTCGCACGAAACCTTCTGCGGCAGCGCCGTGAAAGCCTTCGCCAGCTCCAGCACCTTCGCTTTGTCCTCGGCGGCTTTCTTCTCCCGCTTGAAGCTCTGGATCGCCACATCCGCTTTCAAAGCCGGACACAAAAATTCATCCGCTACGATCTTCCCACCCTTCTTCTGCCAGTCGGCGATGCGGGCCACGACCGACTTCGTCAGCACATCGCAAAACGGCATCACGAGCACTTTGCGACCGCTGAGGCCATTCTTGAGCAGCGTCTCCTCATACAGGATGTCCGTCTGCACATGCGCATGCTGAAGCGCAAGCCACACATCCGCCTCCCAGCCCATGTTTGAGCCGTAGCCGCCGCGTCGCGCAAACATCTGCGACGTAAAACTCTCCAGGAAAGCCACCTCGCTCTTTTCATCGGGAATCTCCATCAACGTCGGCCCCAGCGGCTCGATCACGTCTTGGATGAGCTGCTTCAAAACGGGCGCGGTATTTGGATTCGTGAATCGATACGCACTCGGACTGTCCGTGGCCACCAGCGACTGCCAACCGTGATACATGATGCCTTGAATCGGTCGCGATATCTTCGTCCAAAGCGCTTCCTTCAAATGCATCGGCGCGATGGTGATGTAGGCGGCCTCCGGATCGTGATCTTCCCACGCCACGACCTCGCCCGGAGCCTTGCTGCCCATCGGTGCCGTCTGCGAACGATACCAGATGAGCTGCGTCATCTTCATCACGCGCTGATTTTTGCCTGTGGCAGCACTCATCGCGAAAAGCTGGTCCGCACACATCCCGATGCGCTGCGGATCAGGATAGGTGTAGGTCCAGTGCGAGATCACATCCACGCCGCCACCCGCACCGCTGATGCTCGGCTGACGCACCGCTGGATCAAAGAAGGTCCAAACACGGCTGGCGCTGCTTTTCACGCCTTTGTTGAGCGCCGTATGCAGACCGTTCCAGCCATCGCCCACGGTCCAGAACCAGCGGTAGTATTTCAAAATGGGATGCTCATCCTCGATCACGCGATTCGCTGGAAAGTCCTTTAGCTTCGTCCAGTCCACGCCGCCGCGATTCACCACCTCCACAGGGATGTCTGCACCGGCGAACTTCTTGTAAGCCTCCACCTCCAGCGGGCTGAACGAAGGCTGCGACGAGTCGCGCACCTCCGAGTCGATCAAAGCCGTGGTGAAGGCCGGATGATCGCCATAGGCCTTGCCGATGCTGGTGCCGAGCGTTTGGAAAAACGGCGCGAACTCCGGCGTCGAGGCGATGATGTCCTTCCGCGTGTAAGGCACGCCTTGGCGATCCACACGCAGGTTTTTCGGGTCCGCCTCCAACGTGTCATGCGGCGAGAGACTCGCCACGACCTCCAAACCGTTCGCCAGCGCCTCATCGAGATAGCCACGATTCCGCGCGATGTATTCCGGCGCCCCTGGCGGCAGCAGCTTTTTCTCCTTCCACATGTCTCCCGCCCCTTGACCGCTGAAGCCGACGAAGTGCGTGAAACCGAGCTCTTTGAGCCGCGACATCTCATCGCCACCCGCGCCCCACATGATCACCGGCATGCGCGGCGGCATGCGACCGACGATTTGCAGCTTCGTGCTCTGCTCCGTGGCGTAGTCGCCCGTCTCAAAGCGTGCCCGCAGCTCATACACAGCCGGTTTCAGTGCGGTGTTGAGCGAAAACTTCGCCGTGAAGCTCTTCCCCGCCGCGAGGTCCGGTACGATGAAGTCCTCCGTCTTGCCGCCGAGCGAGGCTTTGAGCGTCGCAGCCTTCATCACGTCGCGTTTGAGATTCGTGACGACGATGTCGATGGGCTTCGCCGTCTCCATGCGCTTCCAAACCGCTCGTGAAGCCACGATTTGCATCGCCACCCGCTCAAAGCTCAGCACACCGTCGCAGACACGCACTTCATCGATCAAACCGGGAAAGCCGCCGTAATTGCTGCCGAGCCGATCACCGATACTCAGCTCCTTTTTACCCACCACCACCGCTCCAAAGCCCTCAAGCCTCGTGCCGCCTAGTGCCGTGCCGTTTCGATAAAACTTCCCCTCGCCCGCGCCATCATAAGTGAAGGCCACATGCTGCCACTCCTCGCCGAGTTTGAACGGCTGCGAGTAGATCGTCTTCGACTCCGCACCGAAACCCAGCGTCACCCACATGCGCCTCGACCCGCCTTTGTCCGCCTCGCCGATCTGCCACTGGTAGTCCGTGTGATCGACATACTTTTTGTCGAGCAGGAAGCAGCGCAGCTCCGGTTTGAACTCAGCCTTGGGCTTGATCCACATCTCCAACGTGAACGCCCCCTTCACTGGCAGCACACTCGCCAGCGCCGCATGCCGCTCATCCTTCACCGGAAACCCCGGAAACGACTCCAACCCGCCGCCGAAACGACCTTTCGCATTCAAAACCGCTCCATGGAGCTTCAGCGCATCCGCCTTCTCAAAACTCCAATGCCCCAGCACATGCTTCCCGGTGGCATCGTCGCCGCTGTAGCCTGTCTCCCATGTTTCTTGGAGGGCGAGGGCAGAGCTGGCAAAGCAAAGAAGGAACGGAAGCAGCGGTCTGAGCATGCAGAGATAAGCCCGCATCCTCACCCGGTCTTTCAACCAAGTGCCGCGAGCACCTTCGCCACGCAGTTTTCGGCGGTGAGGCCGTGCTTGGTGCGGAGAATGGGGATGGTGCCGTGTTCGACGAACTCATCGGGCCAGCCGATGCGCACCACGGGGGTGCGGAGGGCGGCATCGCTGAGATGCTCGATGACGCCGCAGCCGAAGCCGTTGCGCAGGACGTGGTCTTCGAGTGTGCAGATGACCTTCACCTTTTTGGCGTAGGACTCGATGCAAGCACCGTCGAGCGGCTTGATCCAGCGGGGATTGATGAGGGCGACGCTGAGGCCTTTGGCTTCGAGCTGCTTCTTCGCTTCCTCGGCCACGGGGAACATATCACCGAGGGCGATAAGGGCCACATCGCGGCCATCGGCGACGACTTCGGCCTTGCCGATCTCCAGCAGCATGGGCTTGTCCTTCGGCGTGACACCGGGGCCATTGCCACGTGGGTAGCGGATGGCGATGGGGCCTTTGTCGTAGTTCGCCATGGTCCAGAGCATATCGACGAACTCGTCCTCGTGACGCGGCTGCATGTGGACGATGCCGGGCACGCCACGGAGGTAGGCGATGTCGAAAAGGCCGTGATGCGTGGGGCCGTCGTCACCGCTGAGGCCGCCACGGTCCATGCAAAGGCGCACGGGGAGGTTTTGCAGCGCCATGTCATGCACGATCATGTCGAAGGCACGCTGCATGAAGGTGGAGTAGATGGTGAGGAAGGGCTTCAGGCCGCTGGTGGCCATGCCGCAGGCAAAAAGCGCCGCGTGCTCCTCGGCGATGCCGACATCGAAATAGCGCTCGGGGATCTCCTTCTTGAAAACGCTGAGGCCAGTGCCGCCAGGCATGGCTCCGGTGATGGCGACGATCCTTTTGTCCTCCTTCGCGAAGTCGGTGACGGTGCGGGCAAAGACCTGCGAGTAGGTGGGCTTGTTCGCCACGGGTGTCTCACCAGTCTCGATGTTGTATTTGCCAAGGCCGTGGAACTTACCGGGATCTTCGAGAGCCGGTTTGTATCCCCTGCCCTTCTCCGTGATGATGTGGAGGATGACGGGCTCGTCTTGCGTCTTGAGAAACTCGAAGGTCTGGATCAGCAGCGGGAGGTTATGACCATCGATGGGGCCGTAGTAGCGAATGCCGAACTCATCAAAGAGCAGGCTGCGATTCGCTGGCGTGGCGCTTTGCGGCAGGAGGATGCCCTTGGCATGGTCCTCGGCCTTTTTGGCGAGCTTCCGCACGTCCTGGCCGAGCACGAACTCGACGAACTTCGCGGCCTTTTGATGCAGCGAGGCGAATCCAGGGTGCGTGGCGATGCTGTTGAAGTACTTCGCGATGGCTCCGACGTTGCGGTCGATGGACCACTCGTTGTCGTTGAGCACGATGATGAGCTTCTTCGTGTGGGCGGCCACGTTGTTCATGGCCTCAAACACCGGGCCGCAGGTGAAGGCGGCGTCACCGGCGACGCAGACGACGTGCTCATCCGTGCCATTGAGGTCGCGAGCCGTGGCCATGCCGAGCGCGGCGCCGAGGGCGGTGCCAGCGTGGCCGGCGCCGTAGCAATCGTGCTCGCTCTCCGTGCGGAGGCAGAAGCCATTGAGGCCTTCATACTGGCGGATGGTGCCGATCTTGTCCCAGCGGCCGGTGAGCATCTTGTGGACGTAGGCCTGGTGAGCCACGTCGAACACGAAGCGATCCTTCGGCGTGTCAAAGACGCGGTGCATCGCGATGGAAAGCTCCACGACGCCGAGATTGGGCCCCAGATGGCCGCCCGTCTCGCTGAGGGTCTCAATGAGCGTCTGGCGGATTTTTTCAGCCAGCGCGGGCAGTTTCTCTGCGGGCAGGGCTTTGAGATCGGCGGGGGAATGGATGGCGGGAAGGTCGGAGGACACGGAGGAAAAGATAAAAACTAAAAGATCAAAGATGAAAGGAGCGGAGGAGGAAGCGTGGCAAAGGTTTTAGCTTTTAGCTTTCATTTTTCATCTTTTCAGAACAGGCGGATTTCGTCGCAATCGGCAGATTTGCGGCGTTTCGGAGGAGACTGGCGGGAGGTGGGGGCATCGTCTTCTTCCTCCGTGGCATCCGCATCGAAGGCGGAGGTGCTGGCTTTGCCGCTTTCGAGATCGGCGGAGATGATCTCCACCCGGCGGCGGGCACCATCGAGACGCTGGCGGCAGTTTTTCAGGAGGCCGATGCCCTCCTCGTAGCTGCGGATCATCTCCTCCAGCGGCATGCGATCCGTCTCCATGGCACCCACGATCTCATCGAGACGCGACATCGCGTCCTCGAAGGACAGTTCTTGGGGTTGGGGGGAGGCTTTGCTCATGGAGGGCGCTGGGGCGCGGCAAGTATCAAAACCCCGCCCCCGCCGCAAGCGGTAAAACCGGGCCCATCGCCGATGCTCACGGGCATTTTTGAGGACATCACACCGGAAGAGGGTATTTCGCGGGGGCTGGCGGTGCTTTGAGTGTTTCGATCTCCTCGCCGGCTAACCAGCGAGAAATCACGCCTTCCTCACGTTCCCAATCCCGCATGCGCCTCCTGTCCGTCCTCCTTCTCACGTCTCACCTCTCACTCGCCTACATGGTCGAGGGGGACAACAAGAACAGTGGGTTCAGCTTCTAGGGCCAGAAATCGTTGCTGGAATGCAGCGGCCATTGAGAGATAGACAAAAGTGGTGCATCACGAGTCGAAGATGAATGCCGAAGACTCACCAGCCTCGAAGCTCATTCCCCGCCAACTCTCCACCAAGCGCTTCGGATTGCTGACCTTCTTGGCCCTGGAATCTTGGATGTGGCTTGACACGTCGGACCTAGATTATGAGCGCGGCAGTCTATTTCCATTTACGACGGCTATTTGGTTCACCTTTGGACAAGTCTTCGCTATTCCGTTTTTTGGGCTCCTGACATTGATCATGACGCTGCTTTTTAAACGCTGGTCGAAGGCGATCGGAGTCCTCGTGTTTGGAAGCATCGTCTGCTTACTAGGAGCCGCGCTCCATGACGCTCTGCCTCGACACAGATTCAACCAGCTCATCGGGCCAGATCTTCTGCAAAATGCAGAAATCGAGAGCCTACAAGTGACAAACTCTTTCAATGACGGTGTCAGTTACAATGGAGTCTTGCTCCTCGGACCGGGGTTCCGCAGAGCCTTGGAAGCCAATCCCAACTTTCAGTTGGTGAAACGTGAGCCAGAGGCGTATCTCCCCACTGAA
Organism: Prosthecobacter sp.; assembly: GCA_044370285.1. Taxonomy (GTDB): domain Bacteria; phylum Verrucomicrobiota; class Verrucomicrobiia; order Verrucomicrobiales; family Verrucomicrobiaceae; genus Prosthecobacter. The sequence continues at coordinate 1,705 of JBILVU010000026.1, read as the reverse complement.
GAGGCGGGCACGGTCTACCGAAGCAAACGAGCCGATCTTCGTATCCTGCCGGATGGCAGCCGATGCATTTTCGAGCGTTTCGTTCCATACGTTCCGCCAAAGATCCAACAGGTAAGTCCGTGATTTTCCCGGCATAATATCACTCACCATCACATAAAAAGCCTCAGAGAGATTCGACTCTCATTCACGTTCGTCTTTCCCAAATGCGCCTAGCTGTTCTCTTTCTTCTACCCTCTCTCTTTTCCGCCCACGCTGTCGATTTCTCGCACGAGATCGTCCCGATCCTGCGCGAGCATTGCGCGGAATGCCATGCGGGGGACAAGAAGAAAGGCGGATTCAGCTTCAATGACCGGAAGGCGCTTCTCGAAGGCAGTGAGAATGGCGAGGTGATCAAAAACGGGCGCTTCATCGAGGTGATGCTTTCCACGGATAGCGATGAGCAGATGCCACCGAAGGGCAAACGGGTGCCGCCGGAGAAGATCGCGCTGCTGAAGCAGTGGATCGCGGAGGGGACGAAGTGGGAGGAGGGCTTTGCGTTCAAGAAACCGGCCTATGAGCCGCCGTTTTTGCCGAGGAAGGTGGCGCTGCCGACGTCGGGGCCTGCGCATCCGATTGATCGTTTGCTGAAGAAAGACCTGCCCAAGGCCTCTGATGCGGCGTTTCTGCGTCGGGCTTCGCTCGATTTGATCGGCCTGCTGCCGACGGCGGAGGAGCTGGCGGCGTTTGAGAAGAATCCGGACCGCGCCAAACTCGTCGAGTCGCTGCTTAAGCGCGACATGGACTACACGGAGCACTGGCTCACGTTTTGGAACGACCTGCTGCGCAATGACTACGGCGGCACGGGTTTTATCACCGGCGGTCGCAAGCAGATCAGCAACTGGCTCTACCGCGCATTGATCGAGAACAAGCCCTTCGACCAGTTCGTGCGGGAGCTGATCGCGCCGCCGAATGATGAGAGCCGCGGCTTCATCGACGGCATCAAGTGGCGTGGCGATGTGAGCGCGGGGCAGACGGTGGAAATCCAGTTCGCGCAGAGCGTTTCGCAATCGTTCCTCGGGATCAACATGAAGTGCGCCTCCTGCCACGACAGCTTCATCGACCGCTGGAAGCTCGGCGAGGCCTACGGACTGGCCGCGATCTATGCGCAGAAGCCGCTGGAAATTCACCGCTGTGACAAACCCATCGGCCAGACGGCCACGGCGGCGTGGTTGTTCCCCGAGATCGGTCAAATCGACGCGAAGGCAGCGCCTGCGGAGCGCCTGAAGCAGCTCGCCGCGCTGATGACGCATGAAAAGAACGGCCGCGTGCCGCGCACGATCGTGAACCGCCTGTGGGCACGCCTCATGGGTCGCGGCATCGTGCATCCGGTGGATGCGATGGGCACGGAGCCGTGGAATACGGACCTGCTCGACTACCTTGCCGTGTATCTCGTGGAGAACGGCTGGGATTTGAAGAAGACCATCGCGCATATCGCAGCTTCGCAGGCTTACTCATCGCAGGCGCAGGTCGTGCAGAAAGGCGCGGACGATCACGGCTATGTCTATGCCGGACCGCGTGCCAAACGGCTCACCGCCGAGCAATTCGTGGACGCCGTGTGGCAACTCACCGGTGCCGCGCCGACGAAGATGGATGCGAATGTGCTGCGCGGAAAAGTCGATCCCGCCTTGGCGAAGACGATCACCGTCAAAGGCCAGTGGATCTGGAG
>JBILVU010000292.1:0-3807 GCA_044370285.1 Prosthecobacter sp. | reverse complement strand
TGATCAACTCAACGGTGCTCAAGCCCATGGCATGTTTTCGGTCGAACGGTTGCGATCAGCAGCTCGCAGCCAAAGGATTATCCACACCGCAAGGCTTCATCGCGAGTCTGTCTGCATCGCTTTGTTATCCCATATTTGGGAGTCGGCGTGCCAGCAACCATACCTCGCAGCCTCCCAGGTGCGGATCATCCGGCTGAAGGCTTCGCATCACATCACGAATGGCAAATGCTCTGTCGCGATCATCGAGCAATCCGAATTCATTGACTTCTGAGGGCGAAAATGCCTCCGGAATCGGCCCGCAGTTGGTCAGGGTGCTGTTGCCAACGTATGAGTCCACGATGTCGTGGCCACAGCGAATGAAGCCATCGGGCACCTCATCAGATACAGAGGGGCTTTCGCGAGCAGCTATCACCTGATGCTTTGTTGGGTCCAGCGGCTGTCGCTGCCGCAGGTATTCGGCGCTTCGGAACAATTGCGTTCGATAATCCTCATGGACATTGTGCTGCCAGTCTTCGGCTCGCAGTTCGTCGATGAGGTCACGGCACAGCATTGAGTCGAGGGTCACGACTTCCGAGATGTGGGCGAACCCCGAGAACACGCGATACTCATCGAAACGCGGCGAGTCGGCCGAGGTCAGACGGCATCTCAGCGTGTAGAGCCAGTCAGGCATGCTTGATTGGGATAACGCCGCCGATCAGCGGCTCGCGACCTTGGATTATCCACACCGACCGATTTTATCGCGAGTTCGCTGCATCGGCTTGTTCTGCCGGCTTCACACTTTGCCTGCCGGGGATCGAAGCGGCTCGTCCTTGCCGCCTGAAATGCCGACATAGCCACACTTCGGACACCGGTGCCCGCGGCGACCTCGACCAGAGCGAATCACCTTTGTTTCGGCATCGTCGCTTCGAAACCAGCAGTGTTGGTATGACCATCCAACAAAGAGGAAGGCCCACAACTCGCCACGCACACCGACGACGCCCGGCTCCATCGATTCGCCGCACTCGGGACATCGCTTTGGAGGTCGCGTCGTTTCGGTCGTCGGCAAAGTGCGGGGCAGGTATTTTGCGCTGAGTTCACTGACTCGCCGCTCTGATGCGGCAAGTTGCTCCGCCAGTTCAGCGTCAGACGTGGGTGACATCGCACTTCCTCGCAGAACGTTCGCGATCAGCGGCTCGCGACCTTGGACGATCCACACCGCGCGAGTTTATCGCGAGTCCGCTGCATCGCGTTGTTATGCCACGTTTCCAACCCGAGCCTCACGGGGCTTGCTCATCACAAATCGAATCACCATGTACAGCCCAAGCACCCATGCCAGCGTGAGGGGCAGATTGAACGTATGAATGCGCGGGTTCGGATTCTGGATTTCACGCACTAACGCAAGCGGATAGCCCATCGTCGGCAGCATGAGCACCAGCCCGAGGGCCAGATACCAGAACCGCGACAGTTCAAGCCGGCCGGTGCGAACGACCACGGCGACGGCCTGAGCCGCGATACCGGCCAGCACAATGCCCACGATCAGGGCGAACGCGTTCATCTTTTTTCTTTCTTCAACAGGGTTGATGGCATAACGGTCGCAATCAGCGGCTCGCGGAAACGGCTTTCCAAAAACGACCGGCTTGTTCGCGAGTCCGCTGCATTGCGTTGTTCGGGGCGGGGGCCGCCGAGGGGGAGACGCTCCACCTCGCGACGGACGGGATTCTACCGCGGACAAGGGGTTGCACGCCAGCGCGGATCGCCCGCCAATCGAGGCAGCGCACACAAGAGACGAGCACAACGCGGATACACCCCGCGATCCGGAACAAGAATCGCCGCTTCCAGCGCCTCGACGCTGCTTCAGCCCTCTCGGCCCCATAGAGCAGGCCATCCACTGCGACATACGCCAATCGACGCGGCCCCGCCACCATCTCCACCTGAAACGCGACACCGGTTGAGGTCGCCCGATTGGGCAACCATGCGGCCAAGCTTCGCGCTACGTCGCTTCACTTGAAGCCGCGAACGCTACCGTTCACCGGGCCGCGGAGAACGACAATGATTTCAAGAATCCGCGCGACCCGCGGCTCCGAGTGCAACGGTTTGTTCTGTGCGATGTTTTGTCTACAGGGTCGCGATCACGATCGGGTTCTCGTGAATCGAACGTGTGAGGTTGTAATGTCCGTAGCTTCGGACTTCATGAGCATCAATGCGTTTTCGGTCCTCCGGTGTTACGAACGGGTAAAGTCTGCGAATTTCGTTCTTCATCCATTCGTGAAGGGTTGTGGCATTGTCACGGTCGTGGATGCGTACCCAATCGTCGATAGTTCGAGGCCATTTCACCATGTACGTAAACGATGCGTACGGCTCGAACGGCGAGGTCATCCACAACCGGTTGCATGAAGGGCACTGCTGAAGACTGATCCAATTCCCGTTTCGAACGTCGACTAGTGTCGGTAACTCCGCAGACGGACTCCACATGTCTCGTGAATGGGAACTGCAAGTGTCACACATGGTTAGCACAGAACGGCAAAGATCAAAGGCTCGCGGCCCTCGGGTCAGCGATCACCCACGACGATGCCCGCGAGTCCTTTGCATCGTGTGGTTCGGGGCTCTGCCGCCACCAGTCCGCTGCGACGCCAGTAATGGCCAGTATTCCGATGACGAACACGAACAGCAAGGCAAGGCCCACTAGGCTACATCCGAGCAGTGCAACGCGATCCTTAAAACTCCCTCTCGACACACCCGGCTTTGACGCATCTTTATTGCTGATGATCACGCCGTGGACTTTGTGGCCATCGCCGACGCCAATGGGCCGCTCTATTTCGGCCTCCAGCATCTGAACGATCCGATCAAACTGCTGGCCGTTGCACTCAAGGACGACCGTTTCGCGGCCCACGGACGAAGTTGTGATCTTCTCGGTCATGGGGAGACTCGATGCCCCGAACGCGGGCGATCAGCGGCTCGCGACCTTACGCGAGCCACGCCGCCGGATTCTATCGCGAGTCCGCTGCATTGCTTTGTTAGATGTTCTGTTTCATGTTCGCGATCGTAACTCTAACCAACCTTTGTACACTCCGAATGCGAACACCCCGGCTGCAACAATACAGCACACGAGCGTAACGATATTCGGAAGTCCGAATGTCCCGGCTTCCAATATTCCTTTATTAACCTTGTCTATTACCACCATGACCTGTCCGAATATTGCGACAGGGAAGATGATAAAGACAAACCCCTTGAGCATTGGTAGCGACATCCTTTGATAAAGGCTTCTGTTGACAGGCTTAGCATCCATTTCATTCCTCCTCATCTAACGGCCCCGATCAATGGCTCGCAGCCACAGGATTGTCCACACCGCTGGGCTTCATCGCGAGTCCATTGCATCGGGTGGTTCGGCAGCGAGCGACGCCTAACGGAAAAAATTGAATCGTCCGCCACCGGACTCGATCTCTTCGTTGCTGGTCACGTCGGTTCGCACGGCCTCTGCCGCCGCGGCCGGGAATCCTGCTTCAACCACCAACGTACGCAGGCGACCAGTCGCATAGGGGAGTGCACGCGCCCGAAATTCGTCCCTCGTCGTGGCCGAGTCGCAGATGAACCAAACGAAGATTCCGTTGGGGCTGCCGTCGAACGGCGGAATGACCTCGCTATCGACGAACGGCACGATGCACTCGCCGCTGTCCCGCAGTGCTCGGGCGGTCGCTGCAACGAGAGTCCCCCATCTGAAGTCTGATGTCATAGAGTCTGCCGAACGCCTGCAATCAGCGGCTCGCGACCTTACGCGAACCACTCCGACCGATTTTATCGCGAGTCCGCTGCATTGCCTGGATGCTCATC
>JBILVU010000046.1:0-39071 GCA_044370285.1 Prosthecobacter sp. | reverse complement strand
CGCACGCTACCTCACACGTGATCCGAGGCCGTGTGACGTGCTGAGCATGTTTGCAGGACTACGGCCGCTCGTGGCCTCGAAAGAAGCTGGAAGCACCGCCGCACTCTCGCGGGATCACACTATTCTCGTTTCCGATTCCGGCCTCATCACCATCACCGGCGGCAAGTGGACGACCTACCGCCGCATGGCGGAGGATGTGATCGATCATGCCGAACTCATCGGCGGCATCGGCGCCAAGCGATGCATGACGCATGAACTTCGCATTCATGGCTCCGACACCCTTCTTCCAGCCACTGATCCGCTCGCCGTGTATGGCAGCGATGCGGCGGAGATTCGCGACCTCATGAAACGTGAGCCCGAGTGGAGCGGCAAGGTTCATCCCAAGCTCGACCTCACCTGTGCGGAAGTCATCTTCCATGCCCGCCATGAAATGGCACGCACCGTGGGCGATGTGCTGGCAAGGCGCAGCCGCAGCCTGCTGCTTGATGCGCAGGCCAGCATGTCAGCCGCACCTCGCGTGGGACATCTGCTCGCCTCGGAGCTTGGCTGGGACGACGCAAAGACCTCCCACGAGATCGACCGCTTCCAGAAACTGGCCGCCAGCTACATCATGGAAGGTTGATCACCTCACGGGAACAAGCCGCGCATCTGCTTCGCCTCATGCACCCGCTGGATGCCCAGGCTCAGCGCCGCGAGGCGCATGCTCACGCCGCGCTTCTTCGCAAAGTTCACCGTCTGCACAAAGGATTGCTCCAGGATGCGGTAGAGCTTATTCATTACCTCGCCCTCATCCCAGAAGAAGCTCTGGAGATCCTGCACCCATTCAAAGTAGCTCACCACCACGCCACCGGCATTGCAGAGGATGTCAGGGATCAGGAAAATCTCCGGGCGTTGGGCGATGATCGCATCCGCCTCCGGCGTCGTGGGTCCGTTGGCACCTTCGGCGAGGATGCGGCATTTGATCTTCGCCGCGTTCTCCGCCGTGATCTGCCGTTCGAGTGCCGCAGGCACCAGCACATCACATGGAATCAGCAAAAGCTGCTCATTGGTGATCGCTTCGGCTCCATCGAAGCCCGCCACGCTGCGTGTCTTCGCCACATGCTCGTCCAGCTTTTGAAGGTCGATGCCCTTCGGATTGTAGAGGCCGCCATACGCATCGCTCACCGCGAGGATCTTGATGCCTTGCCGGGCCATCGTGCTCGCCGCGATGCTGCCTACGTTGCCATAGCCTTGCACCACCGCCGTCGCGCCATTTGCCGCTAGGCCGATCGTGTCCATCGCTCGTGAAACGAGATAGGCCACGCCGCGCCCCGTCGCCTCCCGACGTCCGAGAGAGCCGCCGAGACCCACCGGCTTGCCCGTGACCACCGCCGGCACGCAGTGACCGCTTTGCAGCGAGTAGGTATCCATGATCCATGCCATCGTCTGCTCGTTCGTGCCCATGTCCGGCGCAGGAATATCGATCTGCGGGCCGATGAAAGGGATCAGCTCCTGCGTGTAGCGGCGGGTGAGCCGCTCCAACTCCGTGGTGGAAAGCTCACGCGGGTTCACACACACGCCGCCCTTCGCCCCGCCGTAGGGCAGGCCGGTGAGAGCACACTTCCAGCTCATCCACATCGCCAGCGCCGCCACCTCACCCAGCGTCACATCGGGATGAAAACGGATGCCACCTTTGGTCGGCCCCAGCGTGAGGTGATGCTGCACGCGGTAGCCCATGAAGGTCGTCACGCTGCCATCATCACGCCTCACCGGCATCGACACCGTCACGCTGCGCTTCGGGAATTTCAGCCGGTCACGCGCCGAGTCAGGGATGTCGAGAAGATCGGCCACCAGATCGAATTGCTGGCAGGCCATGCGGAAGACGGGAGAATCATAAACGTGGGGGATCGCGGTGCTCATGGGGCTGAAACATACGCAGATCCCGTGCCCTGGCGATTCACCAAATTGAGCGAGTTTTGCTCAAATCACGCCCCAACTGCTCAAGGCAGTTCCTTGAGCTGGATGTGACGGTATTCCATCACGCCGCGATCTCCTTCCAGGCCGATGGGGCCGGTGGCAGGCAGAGCCAGCGCCGCATCCAGCACCTCGCCGTTGCAGGTGCAGACTGCCACGTTGTCCTTCACCGTCACCTCGATCTGGTTCCACTCCTGCGCCTTGTATTGCTTCAGCTTGGTATAAGGACCCGCCACCAGATAATCACGGCACTGGAGCTGCGGCTTGCGGATGAAGATGCCGCTGTCCGCATTCACCGAGGCGCGGAATTCCAGCTTCAGCACGAAGTTCTTCGGAAACTCCGCCACCGTGTAAATCTGCCCCGTGAGCTTGTCCGTCTCCGTTGGGAAGGTCACCGCGATCACGCCATCCTTCACGATGTAGCGCCCCGCATCGGCGGCTTCCGTTTTGCCATCGTGCTTCGCCACGATGGTCCCGGGATTCGGGTTCTCCTTCTTCGTCTTCTCGCGGAAGCACCAGCCCGTGAGGTCCGTGCCATTGAAGAGCGAGATGAAGCCCTCCTCCGGCTTCCAATCCTCCGCGTGAAGAGGGGCAGCGAGACAAACGGCAGTGAGAAGAGCGAGATGAAGTTTCATGGGTGGCTGCCTCAAACGAAACAATCAGGCGGATTGTTTTCGGAATTGTCATCCTGAGTCATCATGGCAGCCTCACCCATGCCCCACGACCTCCTCGAATGCCTCTCCCGCTCCTCGCAGGGCGAGGTGTGGCGTGCGCGGGATCGAGAAACGGGAGCCATTGTGGCCGTGAAGAAGCCGGGAGGATCGGCGGAGCTTGTCTCGATCCGGCATCCGCAGGTGGTTCGAGTGCTCGAATGCGATGAGGAGGAGATGGTGATGGAGTGGATCGAGGGCACCAACCTGGAAAAACTCGGTCGGCTCGATGCCGCATCCTTCGACGCCCTCGTCCGCCAAAGCCTCAGCGGCCTCGCGGCGATCCATGAGGCCGGTTTCCTGCATCTGGATCTCAAGCCGGAAAACATCCTGCAAGGCTCCCGCGGCTTCGTTCTCATCGACTTGGGCAGCGCAAAAGCTCTCGCCGATGCCAAGGCGGATTTGAAAGGCTCGGTGCATTTCATGGCTCCTGAATGCTTCGAAGGCGGCAGGCTCGATGAACGCACGGATCTCTACGCCCTCGGCTGCGTGTTCTACTTTGCCCTGACTGGTCGCCTGCCGTTTGAAGGGGAACTGGCCCCGCAGGTCATCACCGCGCATTTGCAGCATCGCGTGGAGCCGCTGGAAGGGGTGGTCGGGGAATGGATCGGACGTTTGATGGCTCGAAAGCCCACCGATCGACCCGCCAGCGCCCGTGAAGCTCTCGCCGAGTATCTTGATGGGTGTGTCTGAGAACTCGGGGGTTGGCAGGAGAATGGCTCGGATTCGGCCACTTTGTTAGCCTCAATCCCAAGATGGAAATCGCCGCAAAAGAACGCAAAGACCGCAAAGAGAAGGAGTCGAGAACTCAGGCTTTGATTTTCGTTCATGGCGTTCTTTTGCGGCTGTTCATTCCCGTTTCTAGGTTTAGCAGGCTGCATTTCTCACCCAGGTGTCTGGGGGCCTTGATTGAAACAGCGAACGAGCCGTGCAGGGCGGTGATGAGCTTGTAGTTCGGCCTTCAGGCCGTGCTTGGACGCTCCTACGCGGGCTAAAGCCCCCTGCCCGCAGTGCTTCGCGCAGCGTTGCAGGCGGGGAACTACAAACATCCCTGCGGGAGATGGACAGAACCATCGAGGCATCAGGAGTCGTGTGAGAAATGCGGACTAGGATTCGTCTTTGCCGCAGAGGAGCAAAGAGGCAGAGGACGCAAAGCACTCCTTCTGGTTTTCATCTCTGCGTCCTCTTCTCCTCCGTGGAGGACGGGCTTCCATTCCCGCCTTGATCCGCCTCGGAGAGGCGGGGTACGTTGTTCGGGGTTCGCTTCGCGGCTCCGCAGCAGCCCGGCCAGTGGAAAGTCGATGGCCGACGGCTGAGCAATCAAGTGATAGTTTACATGCTCCAATATCCGAATGCCGCGGTTATCTCACGTTTTTGTTGCCCGAGTACGGCATAGGAGCGTAAAGCGACTGCCATGAAGTCAAAACTCCGATAAATTCCCGTCAAACAGCCGGCTATAAAGGTGCTGACAAACCTCACGATCTGTGAATGATCTTCCATTTCCGGCGACTTTCACGCGCCATCCGAGCAACGGCACAATCAAGCTCATGAACGAACAATTCGATCAGCCTACACCGACCGCTATGCGTCGAGCCAAAGAAACAAAGCGCGAACGCTTTTTAGCATGGTGCACAGAAACCGGAGAAGACCCCGAAGATGAAGGTTCTTGGGACTCTTTCAACGATATAGACTCCTTTTGGGAGGACATGGACGATGACATTCAAGCTGACTGGACCGACAACATGAACAAAGAATAGCAATGAAGACACTCACCCAAACAGCCCTCGCTACACTCGCGCTCCTCCTGCCAGCAACTCTTTACGCTCGCTTAGGCGAGAGCGGCGACGAGATCGCCAAACGCTTCGGCTCAGAAGTCAAAGTTCATCCCCAATACAGCAATGCCAGCATGGCTATCTATGAACTCGGCCGCGCGCTATATTTTTCCATGAGCGCCGAGACATCCAAGATGATGGACGTCTTAAGCAACTGGGGCTGGGAGCGAGTCACCTTTCGAGGCTACGTCTTCGGCGAATTCAAAGTTTACGTCATCCTTCTCGACGATAAATCCGTTTTTGAGCACTACTCTCGTGCAGCTATGTTGTCCGACAAAGAGATGGAGACTCTGCTCTCGGCCAACTCCGGCGGCGGCAAATGGCAACAACGCGTCAATACGCAGGATCCCGTATCATCAATCCGCAAATGGGTCATCATGGATCCGACGACGAAGAAACCCACCCGAATGGCTACCACTGATGACGGCAGTAACCTGTCGCTATATCTCCCTGCAATCGCACTTTACTGCGCTGAAGCCGCTCAAAGTATCGTCAGCCAATCAGAAGCAAAACGGAAAGGAACCATAAAAGGTTTCTGAAACCAACGTCGCCGACCCAAACGCTACAGCGAACCGCTCAGGGCGTCACGGCCCATACTTCCCACCACCTTCGCCTCGCTCCTCGCCCAGCCATCGGCTTCGATGAGAGCTTCCAGGGTGGGATGCGCGATGACTTGATGGGCGGTCATGACGCGTTCGACGGTCTGCCAGATGCCGGGGAAGGTCAGGTGGCCGTTGAGGAAGGCTTCGACGGCGACTTCGTTGGCGGCGTTGAGGACGGCGGGAAGGGTGCCGCCGATGGTGCCGGCGTGGCGTGCGAGATTGAGTGCAGGGAAGTCATCGACGCGAGGGGCCTCGAAGTGGAGGGCGGCGAGCTTGGCGAAGTCGAGCGGCTTCAAATTGTTCGGGACGCGGTCGGGCCAGGTGACGGCGTATTGGATGGGGAAGCACATGTCGCTATGGCTGAGCTGGGCGATGACGCTGTTGTCGGCGAACTCGACCATGCTGTGGACGATGCTTTGCGGATGGACGACGACTTCGATCTTGTCCATGGGCACGTCGAAGAGCCATTTGGCCTCGATCATTTCGAGGCCTTTGTTGAAGAGGGTGGCGCTATCGATGGTGATTTTCCGGCCCATGGTCCAGGTGGGATGTTTCAAGGCCTGGGAGACGGTGACGGCGGGCAATTGATCGGCGGGGAGCTGGCGGAAGGGGCCGCCGCTGGCGGTGAGAAGGATGCGGCGGACCTCGCTGTGGCGATGGCCTTCGAGGCATTGGAAGATGGCGTTGTGCTCGCTGTCCACGGGCAGCAGATTCACGTTTTTCCGTTTCGCAGCCTCGGTGACGGCTTCGCCAGCCATGACGAGGATTTCTTTGCTGGCGACGGCGAGGTGCATGCCACGCTCAATGGCCGCGAGAGCGGGGGCAAGGCCGGCGGTGCCGACGATGGCGACGAGGACCATATCGGCTTCGCATTCGTTGATGAGGTCGATGAGGCCCTGGGTGCCGGTGTGAAGGGCGACGCCGTCCGGAAGCTGCGCTTTGGCTTTGGCCGCTGCGGCGGGATCGGTGAGGGCGACGTGCTTCACGCCGGTCTCGATGGCCTGCTGAACGAGGGCATCGGCGCTGCTATTGGCCGCGAGGCCGACGATCTGCATGCGCTCGGGGAGATCACGGGCCACTTTGAGGGCGCTGGTGCCGATGGAACCGGTGGAGCCGAGAAGGATGACACGTTTGGCGGGCATGCGGGGGATGGCTAAAGGAATGTCGAAATCAGAGCCGAGCGAAGCGAGACAGACGACTGAAAGGAGCCCGGCGGGAAGCGAAGCGTATCAATGGCGAATGACGAATGAATGACGAAACCCCAGGAATGAGCCTCAGGTTAGGGATTAGGACTTGATTCATCATTCCTCATTCTGGTTTCGTCATTTTTCACCTCCACACCGCACTGAGGTAGAAATAAAACACGGGAGCGGTGAAGAGGAGGCTATCGGTGAGGTCGAGAATGCCGCCGATGCCGGGGAGCTTGTGACCACTGTCTTTGATGGCCACGCAGCGTTTCAGCACCGACTCGGCGAGATCACCGGTGACGGCGGTGGCGCAGAGGATGGGGGCGAGGATCATGCCGTGGAACCAGTTTAGCGGAGCGAGCTTGTCAGGAATCCAGGCGAGCATGAGGGCGGCGGCACCGAAGGAACCGAGGAAGGAGCCGAAGAAGCCTTCCCAGGATTTTGCGGGGCTGATGTGCGGGATCATTTTGTGCCGACCGAAGCACACGCCGACGAGGTAGGCGCCCATGTCGCTGAATTTCGTCACCATGATGAGGAAGAGCATGAGGAAGCTGCCCTTCATCGGCTCGCCGGGGTAGAAGTAGATGAGCTTCACCATGAAGCCGAAGAAGATGACGGTATAGACGACGCCGAAGACGGTGTTGAAGATGCGTTGGAGGGTGAGCACGCCCTCAAGCTGGTGGCGGTAGCAGAGGAGGAAGCTGCCATGCACGCTGGCGGTGAGCGCGGCGAGATCTAGCCACATGAGATCGGCGGCGCGGTTTTGACTGAGGAAGACACCCACGGAAGCCCAATAAACGAGGCAGATGATGCAGCCCAGGAGATTGAAGGAGCGGGCGTGGGGATCGCTGCGGAGGAGGCGGTAGTATTCGACGGCTCCAGCGACGCCGAAGAGGCAGGTGATGGCAAGGACAAGCCATTCGCTCCGGTATTCAAAAGCCGTCATGATGACGGCCCAAAGCACCAGGGTGCTGATCAGCCGGGAGGCGAAGACGCGACGCCTGCTGGGAGGCGTCGGCGGCGTGGCTGCGGCGGCGGAATCGGACATGCGGGCTGGCTGGAGGAAAGAGCGGGCCATTATGAGCGCAGGGCCGCGAGTTGGGCAATGTGATATTGAGGCGCGAAGGAAGCCGTGGGGTGGCTCGTACGCCCGGCGGAGGGATTTTCCGGCGATTGGTGACAAAACTTTCTCCAGATTTTTTGACACAATCGCCCGCCATTTGGGAAAACATGCCTGCGGGGAGTGCCCGCGCCCATTTTTATGAGCCAAACGCCCCTTTCCCCCGATTCCGGCAGCCGACCCGTGGCTGCCTCCTTGCCCGCGCTGAGGCCGCCGCCCTGCCCGAGCAGTGCCCGGCATGTCTGCGGGGCGGCTGCTGCCCGCCGTCAGCGCATCTGCGCCCTCTGCCTGAGCTGCGAGCGCTGCCACACGGATGCAAAGGCCGTGTGCGATCTCTGCCGCCAGTGCCGGCTCTGCCATCCAGCGGAAGTTTGAGCGTGCGGAGCAGTTGCGGTGAGATTTCTTCCCAGACTCATCGTGCCTTGCGGGTTCTTAGGTTCAGGTCTAAGGCCAGTGACATGAAATTTGTTCTTGGAGTGATTTTGACGGCGATGGCGGTGTTTGCATGGGAAGCCTTGTCCTGGACGGCGCTGGGCTGGCACGAGAGTTCGTGGCGGCAGTTCCGCGATGAACGAGCGATGGCGGAAATCCTGGCTCCTTCGATGTCGAACTCGAACACGCAGGCCAGCAGCGGCGCGGGGATCTATGTAATGCCGGCAAGGCCACGCCCCTCGAAGCACGCCACGCCCGAAGAGACCAAAAAAGCAGCGGCAGACTATGAAAAAGCCCGCGAGAACGGCCCCTTCGTCTATGCGGTGGTGCGTCCGGGACGACGAGAGATGAGCATGAGCGGGAATTTGCTCACCTCCTTCCTCCGCACCTTGGTTTGCGCCACGCTGATCGCTGGCATGCTGGCCCCCGCGATGCTGGCCTATCCTGCGCGAATCGTCTTTGTGGCCGCAGCGGGACTTTTTGCCGGTCTGGTGTGTGAACTGCCGATGTGGATTTGGTTCGAGCATCCAGGCCGTGATGCCATCGTGAAAGTAGCGGATCACTTTTTCGCGTGGGTGATCGGCGGTGCAGTGCTGGGGCTTTTCGTGGGCAAAGACGTGGTCATCACCAAGGACATGTGAGCAGGCCGCTTCTCCGCTGGCAAAAACAGCTTCGCGAGTGAAATTCCGCGCCATGAGTTCCCAACCCTCCTCTCCCGGCGCCGCCCTGCGGCTTGCCTTCTACTTTGCGGCGGTGGCGCTGGCCTTGATCCATGTGTTTGTGACTTTTCGGGGCCTTAGCAGCGTGGAAGGCATGCATCAGGCGCAGCTCGCCCGCCAGGTGTCGCGGACGTTTTCCTGGCAGTCAAAAGTCGTGCAGCCCTATGCCTGGGCGCAGATGGAAAAAGCGGAGAAGTCCCCTTCCCCACTGGCGATGCCGGAGACCACGCAGCCGCCACTGCAGCCTCTCGTGCTCGCAGCGGCTTTTCGCATTTTTCAGCCTCTGAGCGAATACGCTCCCTACAAAGGCGGTAGCCCGATCTACTTCTTTGATCGGCTCATCGCCGCCTTCGGTGTCATCTGCTGGCTGCTGACGATTTACTTCACGCATGGCGCGGCCAGGCGGCTCTTCGATGAGAAGGTGGCCGCCATCACAGCCATTGCACTGCTCGTTAGCATGCCTGGCTGGGAGATGGCGGTGAGCGGCTCTTCGAAGGCCCTGCTCACGCTGGAGTTTGCCCTAGCCTTCCGCCTTCTAGCTGCTGCTGCCGCGAGAGCTGCGGAAGGCCAAGCGATAGGCCCCGTGCTCGCTGGGCTGGGACTGGTGTGCGCCGCGATGGTGCTCACGCACTGGCTAGCCGTCTGGCTGGTCCTCGGCCTCATCCTTGGCATCGCATTCTTTCTACCAGGAGGCCGTGGCCGTTTAGGAGCCTTTTTGGTCGCCGCGATTCCCTTCGCCGCCCTCTCCGGCTGGGGCTGGTGGCAGATGCAACTTTGCGGAGATCCGCTCGGTGCCGCCAAGGCCCTCTTTCAGGCTCAGCTCGCCTCGATGAATCCTGATCTCATCCAGCGGGATCTCAGCCCCGGCATCACCAGTCTCGTGCTCGATGATCTTCTGCGCCGCGTCGGCCTGAGCTGGCAGGACCAGCTCTCCAGCCTCTTTGGCTATCTCGGCTACAGTGTGGTGGCCTTGTTCTTCTTTCCTTCCCTCATGCATCCCTTCCGTCGGGTGGAAGCCGCGAGTGCTCGCTGGGCGCTGGCGCTTGTCTTTGGCTGTGTGCTCATCGGCATGGGACTGGTAGGCCTTCCAGAGAAGCTCGTGGATGATAATGCGCTCTACCTCGTGCTCATGCCTGCGATGAGCCTCTTCGGTGCGGCGATGCTCGTGGTCATGTGGAGTCGTCTGCAAAATGGCCGCACTTTTTGGGCACAATGGGGCAGCGCTGCGGTGGCTCTCGGTATCACGGCACTGCCGATGCTGGTGAACCTGCCGGTCTATCTCAAATTTGGCCTCACCCTGGGAAGCCGCATGCAGCCGCATTGGCCGCCCTTCATCCCGGAGCGTGCAGCCATTCTGCGAGAACTCGTCGAGGCCGATGAGTTCCTCATCTCGGATGCACCAGCCTTCGTCGCTTGGTATGCCGATGTCCCCTGCGCCGCCCTGCCAGTGCAGCGCGAGGATTTTGCCCCCTTTCAAAAAGCCGCCGCAGACCGTAAGGCACGTCTGGCTGGCTTCGTGATGACGCCCGTTTCCAGCAAGGGCGAGCGTTTCTCCGATGTCTTCACCGGTCCCTACGGCGAGTGGCGAGATTTGATCTTCCGCGGACCGATGCTGGCCTTTGAGAAGGACTTCAGCCCGTCGCCGGAGTTTCCCTTCAAGGTCATCCACCCACTCATCGCCATCCCAGTGGGCTCCAAGGAAAGCCTCAGCATGCCGATGGTCTTTTACTCCGATCGCAACCGTGCTCCCGCCCCTGCCGAAGCAAAGAAGGAATAGTCTAGTTCTTCCCTTGCGCCTTCGATCTTTCAGAACTATCTGAAACCACAATGCCAGCCAATCCACCATCCGAATGGGAAGCCGCCCGCGATGACTTCGTGGCGCAGTGGGGAGCTCTCGGCAGCCACTGGGGCATCAATCGCACCATGGCGCAGATCCACGCTCTGCTCATGACGGCCCCCGAGCCGATGTACACGGATGAAATCATGGACAAGCTCCAGATCAGCCGCGGCAACGCCAACACCAATCTCCGCGAACTCGTCGGCTGGGGACTCATTCAGATCATCCATCGCAAAGGCGAGCGGAAGGAGTTTTTCCAAGCGGAGAAGGACGTGTGGAAGATGGTCATCACCATCGCCCGTGAGCGCAAACGCCGCGAGATCGTCCCCGCCCTCGAAGTGCTCAAATCCTGCGCCGAACGCACCAAGGGGGAATCCGCCGGTCCGGGACGCGAGTTTTACCAGCAGATGAAGGAGCTGCAGGAGTTCGTCGAGTTCGGCATCAAAGTCTCCGACACCATCTCCAGCATGAAACACGCCTCCGCCCTCCAGTGGGCCATGAAACTGCTCGGCTGATCCCTTTTTTTGGACCCATGTTTCTTTATTTACTGAAACTATAGAAGAATTCACCATGAAAACCCACGCCACCGAAGTCCGCCGCATGCATGCCATGTCGGAGTTCACGAATCCTGAGCAAGGAAAGGTAGTGTGGAGTCCGGTGAAGTCCCTTTGGTTCTTCGGTCACCTTCTCGTCGCGGTCGTCGGCGGAACTCTCACCTTCGGTCAGTCGCCCGTTTTGCTCTCCGCCGTGCTCACGGTGGCCACCCTTTGCCTCGGACACACCGTAGGGCTTCACCGCTTGCTGATTCACCGGAGCTTTGAATGCCCCAAGTGGCTCGAAAGGCTCCTCGTGTATCTTGGCACGCTCGTCGGCATGGGCGGCCCGTTTGGCATGATCTACCTGCACGAGATCCGCGATTGGGCGCAGCGCCACGGCCGCTGCCATCCCTTCTTCATCCATCAAACGGGCTTCTGGCGTGATGCCTGGTGGAATCTGCATGCGGAGATTCGACTCGAAAATCCGCCACGATTCGAAATCGAGCCCGAAGTGGCCCGCGATCCCTTTTACCGCTTCCTGCAACGCACTTGGATGCTCCAGCAACTCCCGCTCACCCTCGTCCTGTATGCCTTAGGCGGCTGGTCGTGGATCGTGTGGGGTATCAGCGTGCGCATCGTGACGTCGCTGACCGGTCACTGGCTCATCGGCCACCTCGCTCACAACCTTGGCCATCGTGATTGGCATCTCGAAGGCCATGCCGTGCAAGGTTACAACCTCCCTCGCATCGGCCTGCTCACCATGGGCGAGTGCTGGCACAACAACCATCACGCCTATCCGAAGTCCGCCCGTCTCGGCCTGCGCCAAGGCCAGCACGATCCCGGCTGGTGGTTCATCGCCCTGCTTCGCCGAGTCGGCCTCGCCTGGAAGGTGAGCCTTCCAGAAAACCTCCCGCCAAGGCCCGAGCGCATCCCCCTTCCTCACCCGCGACCCGCTCGCCGACTCAGCGCCCACTTTGACCTCCTGTGAGGTCCTTACCCCAAACCAAACCCCATCGAAAGGAACACTACACCATGAACGAAACCGTCCTCACCTATGCCCTCTACCTCACCCTCGCGGTCAGCATGACCGTGTGGGTCGCCCGCACGCTGCACCAAAACGGCCGCGTGTTCCTCGTCGAATGCTTCCACGGCAACACCGAGCTCGCCGATAGCGTCAATCACCTGCTCGTCGTCGGCTTTTACCTCGTGAACATCGGCTTCGTCTCCCTCTACCTGAAGACCACTGAGGATGTGCTCGGTGCGCGAGGTGTCTTTGAGCTGCTCAGCTCGAAGATGGGCATCGTGCTGCTCGCCCTGGGCGGCATGCACTTCTTCAATCTCTACCTCTTCACCCGCATGCGGAAGCGTGCCCACATCAGCACCCTGCCTCCGCCCGTGCCGCCGATGATGCGCATGCCCCGTCCTGCCAACGCCCTCGACACGCTGTGAAAACCTTCCTTCGCAAAGCAAAGCTCTCATCCATCGCGATGTGTATCGGCTGGGCAGCATGCAATCTGACCGTGTGGAGCATCAGTGCTCTCTACGCCATTTTCACTCCGCCGACCTTCATTGAAACAGCATGGCTGTTGGGCATCTTTGCCATCGCGTCAGGTCTCGTGATTGCCAGTGTCTGGCTGGTGATTTTTCTCCCGGTGGATCTCATCGTTAATGACAACTCACCTCTCCGAAAGCCAACCACCGCCGCATGGACAGGGTTGGCATCCGCCTTTGCATTCACAATCATCCCCCTGGGAGCGGTGCTGGCTTTAAATGGCAGCTTTGAATTCACGCAACTCCTCCTGCCGCAACTACTTCTCACAGGCGTGACAGGCTCCGTTGCAGCCTATGTACGGTGTCGTTTGGAAACCCAAAAAACCACCAACTAACCCATGCACACTCTCACCCTCTTCTACGACGCCCGCTGCGGCCTCTGCAGCAGCGTGCGTCGATGGCTGTCAGGGCAGCCCGCTTATGTGCGGCTCGAATTCATTCCCTACGATTCGCCACAGGCTAGGCAACGCTGCCCGATGATCGATCAACTCCACGCGGAGCAAGAAATCGTCGTCCTCAGTGATGAAGGCCACCTCTGGCAAGGTGCGGGTGCCTGGGTGATGTGCCTGTGGGCTCTCCACGACTTCCGTGAATGGTCATCACGACTCGCCAGCCCCGCGATGCAGTCTATCGCCAAAAAGATCATTCACCTCATCTCCGCCAATCGCCTCACGCTGTCCTCGCTGCTCAATTTGCGAGGTGATGAAGCGCTTCTCGCCTTGCCGGATGAGACGAGTTGCGAGTTCTCACCCGTGCACCGATAGCCCCACGCCGTATCGAGCGTTCCTTCGGGCGCATGAGCTCCAACCAGCCCTCCTCCCGACTTCTCTCTCTCGATGCCTTTCGAGGCTTCATCATGCTGTTGATGGCCTCGTCCGGTTTTGGCATCGTGCAGATGGCCGAGGCAAATCCGGGTTCGTTTTGGGAAACGATTCGCCCGCAGTTTGAGCACAAGGCCTGGCAGGGTTGCTCGCTCTGGGATCTCATTCAGCCCAGCTTCATGTTCATGGTCGGTATCGCCGTGCCGCTTTCGTGTGCGAAGCGTCGCGAAGCCGGGCAGGGTTTTCTCGGCATGACGTGGCATGCCTTTACCCGCGCCGTGCTACTCATCCTCCTCGCCGTCGTGCTCAGCACGCGGGCGGCGGACAAGCAGACGACGTGGATCTTCACCAATGTCCTTGCCCAGATCGGTCTCGGCTACGTCTTCCTCTTTCTCATCGCCCGCCTCGGCTGGGAATACATGACGGCGGCCATCATCGCCATTCTCGTGGGCTACACTGCCTTCTTCGCTATGCATCCGCTGCCCACGCCGGAGCAGTTTGCCGCCATCCAGGGGATCAAAGTGCCGCCGGAAGGCATTCTCACCGGCTGGTTCGGGCACTGGAGCATTCACTTCAATGCCGCCGCGCACTTTGATCGCTGGTTCCTCAACCTCCTGCCGCAGGCACAGCCCTTCGCGTATCAAGCGGGTGGTTATCAGACACTTAATTTCATCCCCGCCCTCGCGACCATGCTCGGTGGAGCGCTCACGGGCGATTTCCTCATGCGCAGCCGTTTGGATACGAAAAGCAAGGCCGTGCGCCTGTTCATCGCGGGCGTCCTTTTGATCTTCCTCGGCACGGTGCTCGATCTCGTCGCACTGCCCTCGGTGAAGCGCATCTGGACACCGACGTGGGCCATTCAAAGTGGCGGCTGGGTGCTTATCCTGCTCACCGGTTTTTACTCGCTCGTCGAGATCGCTGGCTGGCGGCGGCTCGTCTTCCCGCTCGTCGTCGTCGGCATGAACAGCATCACAATCTATGTACTGCACAGCCTCTGCGCCGGCTGGATCAAGGAGCACCTTCACAAGCACCTCCCGGCCACCGCCTTCCCCGCCGGATGGGAACCCGTCATCGACCGCTGCGGCGTGCTCCTCGTTCTGTGGCTCATCTGCTGGTGGCTGCACAAGCAGAAGGCTTTTTTGAGGCTCTAAATCACTCTTCCTCTTCCTCCTACTCTTACTCCTCCTCCCCCGAAACGAACTTCGCGAGACGCCCGACGGGGGAGGAAGAGGCGGAGTAAGAGTAGGAGGAGGATCAGCGGACCCACCCGGCATCCCGCACGATGCGTTGAAGCTGCGGACTGTCCTTCGACAAAGGATAGATGTGCGTCCCCTCGCGTTCACGCGTCCACCAGGCGGGGCCTTCGGTGGCGAAGCGGTAGCGATAGACGAGGACGCGGACGAATTTCGGTGGCGAATCGGGAAAGGGATTATGCGCCAGCAGGCTCAGCGTGCCGGGATCGTTGTGCAGGAGCTTCCAGAGGAAATTCGGCACCCATTCATTGCGGCCCGGCACGCGGTGCCAGGAATACCACGCGGCCCAATCGAGACGATAGTGATACGGCGAGATGATGACCGGGCGACGCATCGGATCGGTCGGCTTGGCTTTGAATTCGTAGTCCTTCCAGTCCGCGAGGAGGTCTGCCACTTCACTGTCGGTGCCTTGGAAGACGAGTTCGAAGCGCTCGCGGTCCACCGTGCCAAAGGCACCGTAGGTGTTCACGAGGTGCAGGCGGTCAAAGGAGGTGTTCATGGCCTGCTCGGAGGAGATCAGGTTCTTCACGGGTCCGATGCTCAGCCACGCCACCACGCCCGCGTAGAGCAGCGAGGTCACCCAATGGCTCACCGGGGTCTTTGATGCACCTTCCGCCGACCGATCAGCGGCTTTCACGATGAATTTGGGCAGCACCCGACGCCAGAACATGTCATCGAAGCAGGCGAGCGCCGGAATGATCGTGAGCCAGTTCAGGAAGGAGAGGTTCCCGCTGAAGATCAAAATGACCATGAAGCTCGTCATCAAGAACCCGGCGATATGTCGCGGCCATCTTCCGACAAAGCCAAACCAGGGCACGATCAACTCCACGATGTGATTCCAGGCCACGCCGGCGTGATGAAACCACTTCGGCATCGCATGCAGGAAGGCGCTCAGTGGATTCGGCACCGGCTGGGTCTCGTAGTGGTAGTAAAGCGCCGTGAGATCCCGCCAGCAGGTGTCACCCCGCCATTTGATCAGACCTGCGCCGAGCATGATGCGAAAGATCAGCCAGCGATAGAGCCAGATGATGAGCACCGGCGGTGCCCGCTTGGGGAACGGTCGCGGATCGAGCAATGGGCACAGCATCATGCCGAGAAAGCCCGTTTCGAGGATTTGAATGTCCCAGCCATACGACAGCCACTCCTGGCCGATGGGCAGCAGTGAAAGATAGAGCACCCACAGCACGAACATCATGATGGCGTTCGCATAGCCGCAGAGCACCAAAAACGAAATCACCACGCCTGCCCATGTCACCACCTGGATCATCGCATCGCTGCAATGAAACCAGAAGATCGACGGAGCCTCCCAAAACACCTCCCACGGCCCGTCGAAGCGCTCCACCACCCGTTTCACCATCAAATCGGCTGGCAGCAGTCCGTCATGCCCGATCAACGGAATGAACTGCTGCGCCGCCGAAAGGAAGGCCACGAACCACACCAACCCGGTGAACCTCAGCAGCATGAACCGCGTGAGTCGCAGCTCCTGCGACCTCGCATCCAGCCACTCGCTAAATCGCGAGCACTTTGAAAACTCCGCGCTGGCAGGTAAATCAACGGTAACACCTTCACTCATGCCGCCCATTGTTCAAAAAGTGCGGCTGCCGTCAACCACCGCGCAGTTTATCTCCGCTCCTCGCGTGGCTCACCTGCGAAGGAGGCGATGACTCGCGGCTCCTCGCCAGACTTCAGCGAGAAGATCTCGCCGCTCGCCGCAAAAGGCTCCTCCATATAGCGGCTGGCGAGATCCGGGCTGAACTCCTCCAGCATGGCGGACTGCGCCGGGAAGATGTATAGCGCATGACGATCCGGTAGGGCTGCCCACAGCTCCTTGCCCAGCATAGCTTCAAAGATTTTCGGCAGCGAAGGAGCCACCAGCAGCGAGGCGAAGTGCTCCGACTCGCCGCGATAGACGGCGTAAAGCACGCGCCCCTGCTCATCGCGAATGATGTCGGGCTTCAGGGTGGCAAGGCGCTTGTCTGCCGCAGCCGCCGCACGTTTGGCGAAGGTTTCAGCGCTCAGACCCAGCGTGGAAAAGTCTTCCACCGGATAGGCTTCGATACTTCCAGGCGTGCCCACCTTCTCACGAGCCGGGGTGAGCACCGTTTGCTTGGCACCCGCAGGCACGATCGAGAGCGAGTTCCTCAATGCAAAAGGTTCTGGCAGCATCAGGAGCGTCTCACGCTTTCGCGGTGCATCCTCACCGAAAGCAAAGACCGCAAAAAGCGAGGCGAGGATGGCACTGCGACGACGCATCAGCGGGCAGGAATCTGGTTGAGAGCCGCAGTCATGTTATCGACGGAGAGCAATTCCGGCAGCAGCACCGGCTCTGGCTTGCCAGGAATGTGCAACACATTCACTGGCACCGCACCTTTGCCGAGCGCTTCGAAGGATTTCTTAATTTCAGGCTCTTCATTGGTGAAATCGGCACGCATCGTGACCACGTCATGCTTTTTGAAGAGCTCCTGCAAAACGGCATTGGAATACACCCGCTTGTTCACCTGGCAGGTGAGGCACCATTTGGCCGTGTAGTCGATGTAAACGGGCTTTCCAGCCGCAAGCAGTTCCTTCACCTTCGCTTCGCTCCAGGGCTGCCAATCGAGACCGAACTCATGAATCACCCCGCCGTGACCTTGCTTCTCCATCTTGGGCGGCCAGCCGAGCACCACACCGCCTGTCACCAGCGCCAGTGAAACGATGATCGCCTTCACGCGTGTGCCAGCGGGCTTGTGCGGGAGTGACCAGCGGCCATAAACCCAGCATGCCATGGCAATGAGCACCAACGCCAGCATCACCCACAGCAGCGGCAGGCCTTCCACCATCGCGGTGAGCACCCACAGCATATAAACGACGGTGCCAAAGAGCAGGAAGGACATGCCTTGCTTGAAACTCTCCATCCACGCTCCGGGACGCGGCAGCACTTTGACGAGCGAGGGAAAGGCCGAGAGCAGCAGGAAGGGACTCGCCAGTCCGAGTCCAATGAGGCTGAAGAGCAGCATCGCCTCTGCGGCAGGCAGTTTCACCGCAAAGCCAAGCGCCGTGCCGAGGAACGGCGCGGAGCATGGCGTGGATACCACCGTGGCGAGAAGGCCAGAGAAGAACGAGCCACCGAGGCCGTGCTTCGTTTGAAGGTTCTGACCCACGCCCACAGCGGAGACACCGATCTCAAACACGCCCGCCATGTTCAGGCCGAAGATCAGGAAGAAAGCCGCGAGACTGAAATTAAAGCCCGCCGATTGAAGCTGGAAACCCCAGGCCTTGCCGAGAGCCACCACGAGGCCGCCGAGCACCCAAAAGGAGAACAGAATGCCCAGCGTGTAGATCAGGCCATGCATCACCACCTGCTTCCGATCCTCGCCAGCCTGCTGCACAATGCTGACCACCTTGATACCCAGCACGGGAAACACGCAGGGCATGATGTTGAGGATCAAACCGCCGATGAAGGCCGAGAGCATCAAGAACAGAAAGGTCGGCGGCTCATCCGCTTCGCCCTTTGCGGGCTTTGTTTCAGCCTTGGGAGCCTCTACAGAAGGTAAAGCAGGAAACACCTCCTTCACCGCTTCATCCACCTGCGCTGTCGCGGCGATGGCAACACTCAGCGAGGTATCTTTCTTGAAGGGCAGGCAGCTTTTGTCATCACAGACGAGCCCATCCACCTTCACCTGGAGAGTCACATTGCCTCCGACCGCGACATTGGCAGGAGGCGTGATCTTGGCGGGCAAATGCACCGTGCCTTCATAGCCATCCGCTTTCACTCCTAAGGACTCAAACGAGGTCGTCGTCGGCCATTCCATGTCTTCGGCGATCCAGCCTTCCGGCAGGGTCCACACGAGTTTGGTCGGCTTGCCCGTCACCCCTTTGGCGATGACCTTGCCATAAGTGTGAAAGTGCGGCTCATGCATGAGCTTCACCGCCACGCGAAAGGCTTTTCCCGGCGCCGCAGCCTTCAGCTCGCTCACCAGCGCCACCGAGACGCTTTCTTTTTTCTCTCCCGGCACGGTGAGGCCGAAATTTTGCGAAAAGGCCAGGCCAGCAAAAGCGAGCAAGGAGGCGAGGGTCAGGCGGAGCAAGGTCATGGGGATGGTTGAGCGTAGGAGAACGCCGTGGGCGGATTATTCCTGCCAATCGCTCCGGCCTCAGAGCGCCTTGTGCGAACCATCGCAGAAGGGCGGATTCTTCGAGTGTTTGCAATTGCACAGCCACACCTTCTTGGGCTCGGTGAGCGTAAACTTCTTCGGCCCCAGGCCAGTGCCTTTATGAGAACCATCACAGCTCGGCTGATGACCGCTCAAACCGCAAGCGCACCACCAGTGGTCTCCGGCAGGAAGTTCGAGGGCGACAGGCTGTTTATCGTAGATCTTGGGAAGAGTGTCCATGCCCACGACTCTCCACGGATCACGCTCGCCTTCAAGATCGAAGAAAGTGGAACAGGTTTTTAACCCGTTCATTCCCCGAGCCGAACGGGTTGGAAAACCCGTTCTACATTCATTAAGCCTCACACATCACACACCATCGCCGCGTGGCGGAGGGCAAGGATGGGATCGTCCCAGGTCGGGATGAACTCATGGGCGACAAAGTCATGATAGCCGATCTCCAACACGGCCTGCATGACAGCGGGATAATTGATCTCCTGATGTTCATCGAGCTCGCAGCGGCCCGGATTGCCCGCGGTGTGGAGGTGACCGATGTATTCGGCGTGCTGGCGCAAGCGGCGGATGATGTCGCCATTCATGATGCTGACGTGGTAGATGTCGAAGAGCAGCTTGAAGTGCGGACTGCCGATGTTTTTGATGAGATCGACGCAGAAGTCCACGTCATCGCCGAAGTAACCCGGATGGCCTTTCATCGGGTGCGAGCTATCGCGGGAGTTCAGATGCTCCAAAACAAGCGTGACGCCCTTTTTCTCCGCCAGGGGCAGTACTTCCTTCCAGGTGCTGAGGCAGGCGTCGATGGCCTTGTCACGGTCCATGCCGTCGAATTTCATGCCGGTGAAGGTGATGACCTTCTTGCAGCCCACATCGGCGGCGAGGTTGATCGACTCGGTGAGCTTCGTGACGACCTCATCGTGGAAGGCGGGATTGCAGGGGCCTTTGGCAAAGCCGTGGCTGCCGACGAGCGAGATGTCCAAGCCCAGCTTTTTCACATCCGGGTAGAGTTTCGAATCGATGCCCTCGATGCCGACAAGGCCGATCTCTTTCGCATGCTTTGCCAGCTCCAGCGTATCCATCGGCTTCCAGCACCAACCCATGAGCGTGTGCTTGATGCCGTGGTTCTTGATCTTGTAGGCGGGATCAGCGGCGACTTTGGCGATGCTCTGGGCATCGAGCCTTGTGACAGCAAGAGCGGAAGCGGCAGCGGCGAGGAAGGAACGGCGTTTCATGGTCGGTGGGAGAGTAGCGTGGGTGATCGGTGGATACGAAAAGAGGTCAAGGTGGGACCACCCTGACCTCCTCACGATGAAGTCGATGCTCTAAACGGAGATCACTCCGCCTTCTTGGTCTTGGCAAGCACGCCTTTGAGTTTCTTGGCAAAATCCTCCGGAGCAGAGCTGCCTACCTGCTTCGCCACTTCCTTGCCCTCGGGGCTCAGGATCTGGATGTGGGGGATGCCGTCCACACCCGCCTTGGTCGCCGCTTTGCTATTGGAGTCTTCATCCACGTCCAGATAAGCCCAGATGAACTGGTCGTGATAGCCCTTCACCTGCTTGCTGGGATAAACTTCCTTTTTCATCATCTGGCAGGGTGGGCACCAAGAGGCAGAGAAGACGAGGATGACCGGTTTGCCTTCGGCTTTGCCTGCGGCGATGGCCTCGGTGGCGCTGGTTTTGAAATTCGGGCTGCCCTTGGGGAAATCGCTCGCGAGAGCGGAGGCGGTCAAGGCAGCAAGGAGGAGGGTGAGGAGCTTTTTCATGGGGTGGGTTTTGCGCAATCGCGCATAACTAGGATGCATTCGCCGCCGTTTTATTTCAGTCTTTTTTCATCAAAGTAGCATTCATCACGACCAGCCGCCGCCAACAGGTGAGCAGGCCACCGAGGAAAATCACCGTCAGCGCCAGCTTGATGCCCCAGCGTTCCATTTGAGCCAGATGCTGGCCCAGCTCGATGAGCGAGCCGACTGTGAGAACTGCCATGCGGTGCTGCTTCGCCATCGGACCACGAAAATCATGTGTTCCCGTCAACGCAGCCCCCAAAGTGCGCACATAAGCCGTGCCCATCGCCGTGCAGGCGGCGCACCAGCCCAGCGGAATCATGTCAAAGAGCTTCACCACGCCCGGCTCGCCTGCCCCGCTGTAACCTGCACCGACCAAGATCAGCACATCCGCCAGCCGATCCGGCGCATCATTGTAAATCACTCCGGCAGGCGATCCTTTCCCGCCCTCCACCGCCACCATGCCATCGAGCAGATTGCATACGAGCCGCATCTGAATGCAGGCGATGGCTCCGAGCCACGCAGCCATGATCCACGGCCCGGTCTGATCACCCGCATGCATGAAGATCCACCACGCTCCGGCGGCAAACACCATGCTGAAGATCGAAATGAGATTCGGCGGCAGCCCGAGCCGCACACAAAAGCCCGCCAGCGACTTCGCCCATGCTTGATCACGCGATTTCAAAACACGGCGGGAGGAAAGATGCTCGTCTGGAACGCTCATGGTTAGATCACTAGCCAGCCACCCCAGGTCAGCAAATGACGAAACCCGAATGACGAATGCCGAATCCGCGCTTTCGTCCTCCCCCATGTCTTCACCGCCAAAGCCCTGGCTCCTACTCCTCTCCGTCTTCGCCATCGCGACGTGTGGGCTGGTCTATGAACTCATCGCGGGCACGCTCGCCAGCTACCTGCTCGGAGATTCAGTGACGCAGTTTTCCACCGTCATCGGCGTGTATCTTTTCGCCATGGGCGTGGGCTCGTGGTTCTCTCGCTTCTTCACCGGGAACCTCATCGCCACCTTCATCCGCGTCGAATTCATGATCGCCCTGCTCGGCGGCTGTTCCGCAGCGCTGCTGTTTCTGCTCTTTGGCTGGAGCGTCTCTTTCCGCATCCCACTCTACAGCATCGTCTTCCTCATCGGGGCGCTCGTCGGTCTCGAAATCCCGCTGCTGCTCCGCGTGCTGGAGGGTCGCTTCGCCTTCAAAGACCTCGTCTCGAATGTTTTCAGCTTCGACTACATAGGTGCCCTGCTCGCCTCGCTGCTCTTCCCACTCGTCTTGATGCCGTATCTGGGCCTCGTAAGGTCAGCGTTTCTCTTTGGACTCATCAATGCCGCCGTCGGCCTGCTGGCGCTGCGCATGCTGCGGCATGAGTTGCCGCAGAAAACCGGCCTCTGGCTCACCGGCGGCCTCGTTTCGGCCATTTTGATCGCAGGCATGCTTTCTGGCGAAAAAATCACCCGCTGGGGCGAGATCGCCGCCTTTCCCGATCCGGTCATCTATGCCGAATCCACCCCCTACCAGCGCATCGTGCTCACCGCGTCGAAGCACGAACTGCGTCTATACCTCAACAGCAATCTCCAGTTCAGCACGAAGGACGAATACCGCTACCACGAGGCCCTCGTGCATCCCGGTCTCTCGCGACTTCCGAACGCCAAAAACGTCCTCATCCTCGGTGGAGGCGATGGCCTGGCCGCCCGCGAGGTGCTGCGCTACCCGCGCATTGAAAGCGTCACGCTCGTCGATCTCGATCCCGCCATGACGCGGCTCTTTGCCACCAACGAACTGCTCACCCCGCACAATCAAAACGCCCTCACCAGCCCCCGCGTGAAGGTCGAGAACGCCGATGCCTTCATCTGGCTCGGCGAGCCACGCGGCCCCTTCGACTTCGTCATCATCGACTTCCCCGATCCATCGAATTTCTCCCTCGGCAAACTCTACAGCACCACCTTTTACCAGCGACTCCGCCGCAGCATGAGCCCGGAAGCTGCCGTCGTCGTGCAAAGCACCTCGCCGTATGTGGCGAGGAAATCCTTCTGGTGCGTCGATGCCACTCTGCGAGCCTGTGGCCTGCACACCGAGCCTTACCACGCCCTCGTGCCCAGCTTTGGCGAATGGGGCTTCATCCTCGCCTCCACGAAACCTCTCAGCGCCCCCGCCTCTCTCCCCGCAGGCCTGCGTTTCATCAACGAAGAAACCCTCGCCCAGTTCCCCCGCTTCCCGCCTGACATGGCCCGCCTCACCACCGAAACCAACCACCTCAGCAATCAAGCCCTGGTCCGTTACTTCGAGGAAGAATGGGCGCAGTGAGTAACGGCGACGTTCAAGGAGCGGGACTTGCCAAGTCCCGGCATGGCATGTGGGCACTTGGCAAGTGCCTCTCCTTGGTCACTTCCGCATCAGATACGCGAAGAAGTCCTTCAAGTCGGCATCGCTCATGCCGGCGGTCATGCCTTCGGGCATGAGGGAGATGGGGGAGGCTTCGAGCTTCTCGATATCGGCTTGTTTGATGGCGGTTTTGTTTCCGGCGAGGTCTTTGAGGATGATGCCTTGGGCGTCTTGGGCATCCATGAGGCCGGTGAGGATCTGGCCGCCCTTGGTCGTCACGTTGTAGGTGCCAAAGCCTTCGCGGATTTCGAGGCTGGGGGTGAAAAGGTTGTCGAGCCAGAAGTCGGCGTTGCTGCGGTCGTAGCCGGTGAGTTCCGGGCCGATCTTGCCGCCTTCGCCGAAGAGGCTGTGGCAGACGGCGCAGCGGGCGGTGAATTGCAGTTTGCCTTTGTCGGCATCGCCGAGGCCGGTTTTGAGGACGGCTTTGATGCGCTCGGCTTCCTTTTTCTTCTCGGGCGTGGGTCCGGTGGCGAGGAGGCCCTTCCAATGCTTTTCGATAGCGGCGTCGATTTCGGCATCTTTGTGGAGGCTGAGCTGGCGGACGATGTCGATGGTGAAATGCTTCGCGGGCACTTTCCACTCATTGACAAAGCTGATCAAAATCTGCGCCCACTCTTTGCGGCCGGCCATGACGCGGAGGGCGTCCTCGCGCAGGGCTTTGTCGCCTGCGATTTGACCTTCCCAACCGAGCAGGAGGGCCTCGGGGAGGCGTTTGTCGTCAAATTTGGCTGCGGCCTGCAACATGCCGCGTTTGAGGCTCGGAGCCGCGCTGGACTTCAAAATGGCCACCATGGGCATCACCGCCTCTTGCTTGCCGAGTTCGGCCAAGGTCTTCGCGATGGCGATTCGGGCCGTATTGGTCGCTTTGGCGTCGGCGAGCAGTTTGAGGGCGTTTTTGAGCGCATCGGCATTTCCGCTGCGCAGCGCGAGCGTGAGATCACCGCCGCTTTGCTTCGCCATGTAGTCGTTCAGGGCCTTGGTGAGCGATTCCGGCAGTTTGGGCATCTCCGCGCCTTCAAAGGCGGACGCGATGCCTGCGATGAATTTGCTCCGTAGGGTTTCGTCGTTCGTGAGGGCGAGCAAGTCGGCACAGGAGTTGAGGTTTTCTTCGCCACCCGCCAGTGCGTAGCGTTTCGCGAGCTTCTCGGCGAGGTGCTCGCGGAAGAGTTTGGTTTGGAGAAAGGCTGGATCGGCTTTGAGGAAGGTGAAGACGGCCTCGCGCTCCTTCTCCGCCTTCGATTCGAGTGCCCACCACGCGAGGAGCGGGAGGTGGCCACTGATGTCTTCGGCATCGCCGACTTTTAGCAATGGCAAACTCAGCTTGGCCGACATGCGTTTTGCAGACGCTAGCAATTGCGCACGGACCTCATGCTCTTTGGAATTCTGAACCAGTAACGTAAGAGCATAGTTGGCTTTGCCGCCCTGGGGAGTTTCACTTTCTCCGATCATTTTAGCGATCCAGCGACGAACATAAATGTCCGGATGCACACTCCCGCGAACCATCAGTTCCGACATTAAATCATTGTCACCACCTTTTCTCGCCTCGTCATTTGCAATAGCCTCCAGAGCCCAAATTGATTCGAGTGCGTTTGGTGTTCCATCTTTCCGAAATGCTTCAAGCAAGGGCTTCTGCAATTCCTTCATGCTCCTCCACCCAATCTCCAGCACGGCCTGCTTCCTAAACCACTCATTCGCGTGGTTCAGATACCCAAGAAGCTCCTCACCACTTGCTTTGCTCAAATCAAACGGCTTCAGCTTCGGCGCACCACTCGATGGCCTCACGCGATAGATGCGGCCGCTGGTTTTGTGCCAGTCATCGACGGGGCTGACGTGGCTGAGGCGCGTGTCATACCAGTCGGCCATGTAGAAGCCGCCATCGGGGCCGACGCCGGCCCAGACGGGGCGGAACCAGCGGTCGGGGGTGGTGATGAGTTGCTCTTCGTCCTTCGTGCGGAAGGTGGAGCCATCGGGGAGGCGCTCACTGACATAGACGAGGTTGTGCAGGGCGTTCGGAGCGATGATTTTGCCCTCGTAGGCGCTGCCGAGCAGGCCGCCTTCATAAATGGTGAAGGCTTGAGGGAAGCGTTTGTTATCGCCTTCGTGCTTCATGTGCTCGAACCAGCCGAAGGCATACGGATTGGTGAGCGGGCCGTGTTTGCCCCAGCCTTTGATGCCGTAGCTGCCCTGCTCGTAGTGCATGCCGCGAGTGGCGCCGTTCGTGCCGGAAAAGAGGCGGCCTTTGCTGTCGAAGTCGAGGCTGAAGGTGTTGCCACCGCCTTCGGCGTAAATTTCGAAGGTCTTCTTTTTCGGATGGTAGCGCCAGATGCACTGACCTTCCCATTTCACGTTCTTGGTGTTGGCGCTGCTGACGTTGCCGGTGGTGGTGCTGCCATTGGCTCCGTAAAGCCAGCCGTCCATGCCCCATTGCAGGCTGGTGGCGACGCTGTGGGTGTCTTCGAGGCCGAAGCCGCTGAGCTCGACCTCGGGATCGCCATCCGGTTTGGCATCGAAGTCGGCATCGGGATAGCTCAGGAGGTAAGGCGGATTCAGCACCCAGATCCGGCCCATGCCGTGAAGCGCGGCGCTGGCGATGTTCAGGCCGGTGATGACGTCCTCGTGCTTGTCGAAAAAGCCGTCGCCATCGGTGTCTTCGAAGACGGTGATCTTGTCCGCGCCTTTTTCGCCACGCGGCGGCGGCAGCGGCACTTTGTCGAACTTCGCACGCAGATGCTGGTCGTAGCTGACGATCTTCAAGCCAGCCGGGAACTGGTATTGCCGATACATGGTGACCCACATGCGGCCTTTGCTATCCCAACTCACATAAAGCGGCTGCTCGACGACCGGTTCGGAGGCCATGAGGTCGATGGCGACATCGCTGCGCAGTTTGAATTTCTTCACGGCCTCCGCCGCGGGCGTGGGAGGCGTGTCGTCACGCATCACGCCGCGTCCGGGGCGTGTCTCGATGATTTTGCGCACGGCCTCGTTTCCGGCCACGTCATCTGATTTGACGTTTTGGGCGAAGGCAGGAACGGAAAGGACGAAAAGGACAAAAGGAACGCGGAGCATGGTCACAATACGAGGAAGACGGCGGCGGCCTTGTGGCGTGAAAAGGTACTTTCCTGTCATTCGTCTGGAAAGAGGCTTTTCTCCTTGGCTGGCGAGGCTTCGGCAGGAGCGGCGCTCTTGGGAGAAGACAGCGGGGCACTTGGGTGATGCCACCAGTGCCAGAGCACGACGCCGAGCAGGAGGGCGGTGAAGAGTCGGATGCTGCCGGGGCTGGACATGCGACAAGGAAAAGTCCCGGAAGCATGGAAACGCAAGCTGCGCCTTGTCTGCCAGGCCGTTTTCGCTGAGATGGCGGCATGGACGCACTCACCGCCTCTGCCGAAAACCATCTTGCCGAAGCCCTGCGCCTGCTGCGTGGCCTGGTGGAGATCAACAGCTTCACCGCCAATGCCGCAGGGGTAAATCTCGTGGCCGAAAAGACGGCGGAGATCTTCACTGAGCTGGGCTTTGAGGCGGAATTCTCGCCCTGCGCGACCGACAGCACTGGCAACCATGTGTTTCTGCGTCGTCGTGGCTCGGGTGGCGATCCGGTGGTGCTCGTCACGCATTCGGACACGGTTTTTCCAGCTGAGGAGGAGGAGAAAAACAATTTCCGCTGGGATGAGCGGCCTGCCGAAGGTCGCATCTACGGCCCCGGCGTGATCGACAACAAAGGCGGCACGCTTCTCATTTGGATGATCCTGCGCCTGCTGAAGGAAAAGATGCCGGAGGTGTTTGTGCGCACGCATTGGTTGGTGGCCTCGAACGCGGCCGAGGAGATCACCGGTGCGAATTTTGCGCAGCAGACGGCTGCACGCTGCGATGGGAAGGCGAGGGCTGTTTTGGTGTTTGAGGGCGGCCCGGTGGATGAACGCGGCTGGCATATCGTGACCTCGCGCAAAGGTCGCAGCACTTGGAAGCTGAATGTGGACGGTAAGGCGGCGCATGCGGGCTCGCAGCACTCGGTGGGCATCAATGCGATCGACGCGCTGGCTTTGACACTGCCTTCCATCGCCGCGTGGACTAATGCGGCCGAGGAACGCACGGTGAACATCGGCCACATCGCCGGTGGCACGGTGGTGAACCGCGTGCCGCATGAGGCGATGGCCGAATGGGAATGCCGCGCGGTGACTCCGGCGGCGCTGGCAGCAGCGGATGCGTTCTTTACCAGCCTGAGCGGCAAGGCTGCCAACGGAGCCACGCTGACTTCCGAGCTCACCGGGCACACCTCGTCATGGCCGGGCGGCGACGAGGTGCTGGCCTTGTTTGGTCACTGGCAGGTCGCAGCGGCTCAAATGGGACTTCAGGCCATCTCCGCGCCTCGCGGCGGCTTGAGCGATGCCAATCACCTCTGGCAACTCGGCCCCACGCTCGATGGTTTGGGCCCATGGGGAGGCAATGCGCACTGCTCGGAACGCAGCGCGGATGGCTCGAAGCTGCCGGAATATCTGGAGACCTCTTCGCTGGTGCCAAAGGCGGTCATGAATGTGCTGGCACTGGAGTCGCTGCTGAGAGCCTGAGGCTCACTCGCCCTTCGTTTTGCGCAGCAGCTTGATGCCTTCGACGCGCATCGACTTGTCCACGGCCTTGCACATGTCGTAGATGGTCAGCGCGGCGATGCTGACGGCGGTGAGGGCCTCCATCTCGACGCCCGTAGGCGCGGTGGTGATGGCGGTGGCGGTGATGCGAATGGCTTTGGCATGCACTTCAAAATCGACCTGGACCTTGGCCAGAGGGATTTGATGGCAGAGCGGGATGAGGAGCTGCGTCTGCTTCGCCGCCTGGATGCCAGCGATGCGGGCGACACAGAGTACATCGCCCTTCTTGAGGCCGTTTTCGCGGATGAGCCGGATCGTGGCGGGCTGCATCACGATCTTTCCGGTCGCCACGGCCTCGCGACGCACGGCGGGCTTCGCGGAGACATCGACCATGGAGGCCTGGCCTTGGCTGTCGAGATGGGTGAGCTTGCGTGACATGACGATTAACCTCCAATGGCGATCATGCGCCGGTTGGGCTGGTAGTTGTGGCGGAAGTCGTGCTCCTTCGGTTTGCGGGCGACGACGCTTCGGAAGAAGTCCGCCAGCTCCGCATCGCTGCATCCAGCACGCAAAACAGCGCGGAG
Source organism: Prosthecobacter sp. (assembly GCA_044370285.1). GTDB lineage: Bacteria > Verrucomicrobiota > Verrucomicrobiia > Verrucomicrobiales > Verrucomicrobiaceae > Prosthecobacter. The sequence continues at coordinate 11,036 of JBILVU010000046.1, read as the reverse complement.
ATCGAATTCGAGATAGCTGCCCAGGCAGGGGCGCAGCTTGCCATCGGAGGTGAGTCGGAGCTTGTTGCAACTCTCGCAGAAATGGAGATTGGTCATCGCCCCGATGAAGCCAATGCGCTGACCAGTGGCCGACACACGATGATACAAAGCGGGGCCATTCGTTTTGAAATCGGGCTCCTCAATGAGCGGGCCGGTGGTCTGCTCGACGAGCCGCTTCGCGATGGCCACCGGCAGGAAATTTTCCTCGCTAAGCACCTCCTGCGTGCTCACGGGCATCAGCTCGATGAAGCGCAGCAGCGCGTTCTTTTTCGCCGCATACTCGACGAGGGCGGGCAGCTCACGCTCGGTCTGGTTTTTCATCAGCACGCAGTTCAGTCGAATGGATTCAAAACCCGCATCGATGGCCGCGTCGATGCCTTCCAACACACGCGGGAGCAGATCGCGGCTGGTGGTGCGTTGGTAAACGGCCCGGTCGAGCGAATCGAGCGAGACATTGGCCGTGCGGACGCCTGCACGAGCGAGCTTTTCCGCCAGTGTGAGGCCGTGATCCATTTTGGCGAGCAGGGTGCCATTGGTGGAAATGCCGACGCCTTCGATGCCAGGGATCTTCGTGAGCTCACTACAAAATTCTGCGATACCCGGGCGAGTTAGAGGTTCACCACCCGTCACGCGGATGCGCTTGATGCCCAGCGTCGTGCCGACACGCACCACGCGGACCATCTCGTCGTAAGTCAGCGTCTCATCCTTCGCGATCCAATCCTGCTCCTCCTCCGGCATGCAGTAACGGCAGCGCTCGTTGCAGCGATCCGTGACGGAGACGCGTAAATACGAGATGTGATGGCCGAAGAGGTCTTCCATGAGTTTTGTGAAGGCGGGCAGGTTGCTAAAGCCCGCGTTGGGAGGCGCTTCAAGCCGGGAATTCCGCTTCCCAACGATCTGTGAGGAGAAAAGGGTTGCCCCGGTGGCAGGCATTCGATAAGCACGCCGCCTGCATGAGCATTGACGGTATCCACAACAAAGTCATCGAACTCCTTCTCGCCGAACCCGCCCACGGATCGTGGGGGAAGTATCTGGACATCGGTGCCGGCCGCGGTTCGCTCATCGCGAAGGTGAAATCAAAGCTCGGCGTCGAATCGAGCGCCTGTGACTACACCGATACGCTGATGAAGCTCCCCGGCCAGAAGGTGGATATCGCCAATCTGAATCACGAGCCCCTGCCCTATCCCGATGCCACCTTTGATGTCGTGACCGCCACGGAGGTCATTGAGCATTTGGAGGATTTCCGCCAGGTGGTGCGTGAGATTCACCGCGTGCTGAAGCCCGGCGGCGTGTGCATCCTGAGCACGCCGAACATCCTGAACCTCAATTCGCGCCTGCGTTTCCTGTGGTTCGGATTCTGGAACCTCTTCGGCCCGCTGCCGGTGAAGCACAGCGCCCTCTACTCGACCGGTGGTCACATCAATCCTGTGTCGTGGTTCTATGTGGCGCATGCCTTGCTCGATTCCGGCTTCCCCGCCGCCAGCCCGCACATCGACCGCGTGCAGCGCTCCTCGCTGCCCAAGCTCTTGTTTCTCTTTCCGCTCATCAAGTTCTTCGGCTTCCTCGCCATGCGTCGTGAACGCGTTCGCTACAAGACGCTCGATGAGGCCAATGAGCCGCTCGTCAGCGCCATGAACAGCTACGAAATGCTGGTGGGCCGCACGATCATCGCCAAGGCCGTGAAGGCCAGCTAAGGGGAGGCTGTTGTGACCTTCCTTTCCACTCCTCGTTTCGTGAGTGAAAATGGTACGCAGGGAGGGGATCGAACCCTCGACCAATTGGTTAAAAGCCAACTGCTCTACCGCTGAGCTACCTGCGCATTCCGGTGAAGGGCCGCGTATGTACACGCGATTCACCGGCGTGCAAGCCGGAAGATCATCACAAAACAAGAAGCTTCCGATACGCCGAGCAGGGGCCAGACCTGGGCAGAAGATGGTTGTCGTGGGCGCGATGTGAGTGTTTGTTCGCCCGCCCATGAGCCAAGAACGCACCGCCAAGATCCACCGCAGGACCGCCGAGACGGACATCGCCATCGAATTAAACGTCGATGGCTCCGGCAAGGCGCAGATCGACACCGGCATCCCCTTTTTCGACCACATGCTCACGCTTTTCACGAAGCATGGCCTGTTTGACCTCAATGTGAAGGCGGTGGGCGACATCGCGGTGGATTACCACCACACCGTGGAGGATGCGGGCATCGTGCTGGGCCAGTGCTTCCGCGAGGCGCTGGGGAATAAGGCCGGCATCACCCGCTACGGCTTCTTCCTTCTGCCCATGGATGAAACGCTCGCCGAGGTGGCTCTCGACCTCAGTGGACGCTCGTTTTTGAGCTACCACGCTCCTGAACGCGTGGAGGCCATCGGCGGTGTGAACCGCTTCAGCTACCAACTCGTGGAGGAATTCCTCCGCGCCTTCTCCTCCAGCTTGCTGGCGACTTTGCATGTGGAAATCCGTCGCGGTCGCGATGCGCATCACATGGCGGAAGCCATCTTCAAAGGTCTCGCCCGTGCTCTGGACGCCGCCACGCGTCTCGATCCACGCGTCACCGGCATCCCCAGCACGAAGAACGTTCTCTAATGATGAAACTGGGAGTGCTTGATTACGGCGCGGGGAATCTGCGCAGCGTGCTGAATGCTTTTGCGGCCATCGAAACTCACGCGGAGCTCGTCGCCGGGCCCGCGGACTTCGTTGGCATCGATGTGCTTGTTTTCCCCGGTCAGGGTGCCTTTGGGGATTCGGTGCGTATTTTGAAGGAACGCGGCCTTTGGCAGCCTCTCAAGGATTGGCTGGCTGCGGGCAAACCTTACCTCGGCATCTGCCTGGGCTATCAATTGCTGTTTGAAAGCAGCGAGGAATGCCCCGGCGTGGAAGGCCTAGCCATTGCCAAAGGCAGCGTACGGAAGTTTGATCCCGCCAGCGGCCTCAAAATCCCCCACATGGGCTGGAATGTGGCGCAGTGGGCTCCTGAGCACGCGGCCATCTGGGAAGGCCTGCCAAACCCAACGCATGTTTATTTCGTGCACTCCTACTACCCCGAGGTGCAGGATGAATCGCTGGCGCTCTGCCGCACGGATTACGGCACCAGCTTCATCAGTGGCATCGCTCGGAAGAATCTCATCGCGGTGCAGTTTCACCCAGAAAAAAGCCAAGAGGCCGGCCTCACCCTGCTGCGCAACGCGGTGAAGGTGCTCGCCGCCTCCGCCTAACCTCCCCTGCCCTGTCATGAGCGATCTCGCCGAACGATTGCTGGCCATTCGCGAACGCCTTCGCACCGCCTGCGAGCGTTCTGGACGCGAGCCAAGCGCCGTGGAGCTTCTCGCCGTCTCGAAGACCTTTCCCATCGAGGCCATTCGCGAAGCGATGGACGCCGGACAGCTTCTTTTTGGCGAAAACAAGGTGCAGGAGGTACTGGCAAAAGTGCCTGCGCTGCCCTCGAAACTGCGCTGGCATCTCATTGGCCATTTGCAGTCGAACAAAGTGCGCAAAGTCCTCCCGCTCGTGGACGCGGTGCATAGCGTGGACTCGCTCGATCTGGCCCGTGACATCCAGCGCATCGGCGGCGAACTGGGGTTGTTTCCCAAGGTGTATCTCGAAGTAAATCTGGCTGCGGAGAGCACGAAGCATGGCTTCAAACCTGCCGACCTCCGTGAAGGCGCTCTCGATGCGCTCTATGAGATGGACCGCCTGCACATCCAGGGACTCATGTGCATCCCGCCCTTTGATCCGATGCCAGAGAAGACGCGACCCTATTTTGCCACCCTGCGCCAGCTCCGCGATGAACTGGAAAAACGCGGCAGAGCACCTCTGCCGAAGCTCTCGATGGGCATGAGCCACGATTTCGAGGTGGCCATCGAAGAAGGTGCCACCATTGTCCGCGTGGGCAGCGCCCTCTTTGGCGAGCGGACCTACTCCAAAGCATGAGCGAGCCGGTGACAGCCCAGCGGGCCGATAAATGGCTGCATCATGTGCGAGTTTTTAAAACCCGCTCACTCGCTACTCAAGCCTGTGCCAAAGGCAATGTGACGCTCGGCGGCCAGGGCGTGAAGGCCTCGCGAGATTTGCGACCGGGCGATGTGATCGAAATCGTGCGTGGTGATCTGCGTCTCCGGCTCAAAATGCTCGGTGCCCCTACTCAGCGGCTCAGCCCGCCCGGCGTGGCGGCGTTTTGCGAAAACCTCACGCCCATCGAATGGATTCACAAAGCCTCCGAGGCCCGTCGCGAGAAAAAACTCATCACCCCGCCGGAGCACGAGCAGGTCACCAAGCCGAACAAAAAGCAGCTCCGCGAGCTGCGGGAGTTCTGGCAGGCACAGCACGGTGAGTGAGGAAACCATGGAGTGACGGAGTGTTGGAGCATTGGCATTTGCCAGAAACCCAATACTCCCATACTCCAACATTCCACCTCACCGCCCCTATGCTCACCGATTACCATACGCACACGCCGCTCTGTCTTCACGCCGAGGGAAACCCGGTGGACTACGCCCGGCATGCGCAGGCCATCGGCCTCGCCGAGATCGGTCTCTCGGACCACAACCCGATGCCGGAGATCTACGACAACTGGCGCATGCCGCTGAGTGATCTGCCGCGCTACTTTGAACTCGTGCAGGAGGCCCGCGAGGCCTTGCCAGACTTCCCCATCCGCCTCGCTCTCGAATGCGATCATCTCGAAGGCTATGGTCAATGGATTGATGAAACCGCCCGCATGGCGGAATGGGATTACCTCATCGGCAGCGTCCACTACATCCACGACGGCGTGGCCGTGGATGATCCGAAGCATGTCTCCCGCTGGCAAAGCGCTGCGGACATCGAGCACATGTGGGGCATGTATTGGAAGCTCTATGAGCAGATGATCCGCACGAAGCAGTTCGACTTCCATGCGCATCCCGATCTCGCGAAGCGCTTCGGCCTCCGGCCAGACGGTGATCTGCGCCGCTACTACGAACCGGTCATCCAGGCGCTCGTCGATACCGATGGCGTGCTGGAAGTCAGCACCGCTGGCCTACGCAAGGATGTGCGGGAGATTTACCCAGCCCGCGAGATGCTGGAGATGGCCTTTAGCGCCCGCGTGCCCATCGTCATCAATTCCGATGCGCATCTGCCCACCGATGTCGGCGTGGATTTCGATAAGGCGCTCGCCCTCGTGCGCAGCGTGGGTTATACGACGACGCTGCGCTTTGAAAAACGGAGTCGGAAGACTGTGCCGTTGCCGGAGCACTGGCCTCTTCCATAAGGTAGTTGGCATACCAGTTGCGAGATGAGGTGGTGGTGTTACAGCCTCGTTCGCGATGAAATTCAGCCTCCTTGCTCTCCTCTATGCCGCTTTGCCGATCAGCGCCATCGCCCAGGTCGTAGAACCTGCGATGCCCAAGGCCCCCGAGCCGATCGAATCCATCCTGCGCCTTCAGCTCTTCCTCGATGGCAAGCTCTTCGGCCCCGGCAAGGTGGACGGACGCCCCGGCGAATTCACCACCAAGGCGCTGAAGCGTTATCAAAAAGCCAACGGCATGCCCGAGACCGAGATCGATGCTCATTCGCTCGATCTGAGCGGCCATGTCGAGCTCTACACCACCTACGCGATCCGGCCTGACGATCTCAAATTCATCGGCGAGGTGCCAGGCAAGCCCTCGCTCCAGAGCAAAAAGAAATACCTGCCCTACGATTCGCTGCTCGAATTCCTCACCGAGCGCTTTCACACCTCGCCCGAGCTCATCGAATATCTGAACCGCCCGATGAAGATGAGCGCCCTGAAGCCCGGCGACAGCGTGAAAGTGCCGAACGTGGCCGAGCCATTCCAGCTCGAGCTGCTGGAGCCATTGCCGGGTCTTCCCGAGGTGCCTGAATTTGCCACCCGTGTCATCAAGATCGATACCAAGGAAAAGCTGATCGGTCTTTACGAAGGAGAAAAGCTGCTCGCCAGCATCCCCATCACACCCGGCAGCGGCCATCTCGCCACCCCGCCAGGCACCTGGAAGATCGTCGGCATCGTCCAACTGCCCACCTTCCGCTGGGATGCGGGCGTGCTAAATTACGGCGTGCGCACCTCCACCTTCTACGAACTGCCCATCGGCCCGAACAACCCCGTCGGCATCATGTGGATCGGGCTCAACCGGGCAGGTATCGGCATCCACGGCACGAACCAGCCACAGACCATCGGCCGCAGCGCCAGCCACGGCTGCATGCGCACGGCGAATTGGGATGTGATCCGCCTTTCCAAAATGATCACCAAGGGCCTCTCCGTCATCATCGAAGGCCCAAAGCCCACGCCACGCCCCGTGGTGGTCGCCACCAAAAAAACGCCTACCACACCCGCCGCTCCAGTGGCCGCTCCGCCACCTTCGGAGAAGAAGTGGTTCCAGTTTTGGAAGAAGAAGTGAGCTACGCATCCAAAGCCATTCCACCATGCTCGCCGACTGCTGGATCGGCGAGCGCCGCGATCAAGATCAAGGAGAGGTACTTGCCAAATGCCTCAGGGCAGGGCTTGGAATATTCCCACATGGGGTTTACCCTCCTATGTTGGAGTAAATCCACGTTTTTGTTACCGTACTCCAACATAGGAGGGTAAAACGACACCCATGAGGACCACAGCCCGTACTTTTCCCACCAATCCGTCGGCTATAAAGCTGCTTACAAACCTCACGATCAATTAACCATCCGTTTTTCGCCCAACCTCAGTACGTGCCATGAGCATCCCTTCAGACCCCGCCGCCATCGTTCAACGGCAGCTTGATGCCTACAATACCCGCGACGTTGACGCTCTGCTCTCAATCTATGCAGAGGATGCGGAGATGTTTGAGCACCCAGCCACTCTTCTCGCCAGCGGCTCGGCGGCATTGAGGGAGCGTTTCCTCGCTCGGTTCCAGGAACCCAACCTTCATGCACAGTTGCTGAACAGGATTGTGATGGGACAGACGGTGATCGATCACGAAGCGATTACCCGCACATTTCCCGAGGGACCGGGCACGCTTACCATGATCATGATCTACGAGGTCCGCATGGACAGGATTGCCAGAGCTTGGAGCATCGCCGGGGCCAAGACCCTTGACTGACTCTCGACTATCACCAGAACCACCCCACATGACCGAACCATGCCGAACCAACTGGGCGAACAAGATCATCGCAGCCAACCAGCTATGGCCGGGGAGGTTTCCTCTGAAATCCCAAACTCTGACACGGCCATAGCTGGTGGCTGGGTTCAAACGTTCGCCCAACCAAACTCCGCATGTTGCACCACCTGTCTTTTGCCGTCTCTGATCTTGCACGTTCTGGTGCCTTCTATGACGCCGCACTTGCTCCTCTCGGATGTGTTCGCGTCTGGGAGGACGAGATCGCCATCGGATACGGCTTCGTTGGCGGCGGTGACAAGTTTGCTATCAAGCTCCGCACCGAGGGGATTTCTGTTCCCGGCGAGGGGTTCCACGTCGCCTTTACCGCTCCCTCCCGTGAGGCGGTGACAGCGTTCTTTGATGCCGCACTTCAGTATGGCGGAAGGGACAACGGAGGCTCAGGGCTTCATCCCGAATATGGCGATGGCTATTACGCTGCTTTTGTTTTTGATCCAGACGGCTATCGCATTGAGGCGGCAATCAACCATGAGGGTTGAACCATGATCACCACCGCCACGACAAGGCCGAAAACGGATGCAGGCAACGGCTCGTATGGCATCTGTCGTGTCATCGACGGTTGCCAGCGCCCCCCGGCGCTGCCCCCCGGCGCTGCCCCCCGGCGCTGCCCTTCGGGTTGCCTTCGGCAAGCTATGTCGCTCCGCTCCATTCCCGCTCACCGTCGCCAGATCCGAGTCGTTCTGCGATGCTACGGGCGTCCCGAGTAACGAAAGCCAAACCATTTGCCGGTAACGCAGCTTGAAAACCACCATTCTAGCCCTCTGCCTTTCTGCGCTTGTCCTGAACAGCAACGCCAAGGACGCCGACTCGCCGTGGCAGTCTCTCTCAGTCCGCGAGCAAACCGTGGTTGCGACTCTCCCGAAAGACCGACGGTGGCTCGTGATCTTCAACAAGCAGGAGCCCCGCTCATCTGCTTTTGGAGAGTCGTTCTCGCTCCGCGCTGGAGATACCCTCACGCTTGTGCAGCGCCACAGCAGCTACACATTTACGCCACGCTTCACCCCACATCCTCCGGGGTTGGAGCGCGTTCATGTCTTTGATGCCCGGTCATTCGGAGACGACATCAAAACCAGCACGTCATTTCTTCCCGTGCGATGAGCCGATTTCAAATACCCTCAACCCCGCAGCCTTCGCTGAGCTTGGGGCGTTAGACCATGAGAGGGCAGAGCCTCAAGCGAGAATGTAATCCCGCATCGCATTGACGATCACAACGACGGAACAGGCTCCGGCATCGGGGAAGCCGATGCAGGCTTCGCCAAGAGTTTTGGCTCGGCCGAATTTGGCGACCATGGCTTTGCTGGCTTCTTTGCCTGCCTCCGTGGCGGCGGCGATGGCGGTGATGGCTTCGGCGAGCGAGGCTCCGGCGACTTCGGCGGCTTTTTGAGCGGCGGGTTCCATGGCATCGACGCAGGTTTTGTCACCCACGGCGGCTCCGCCGCGCTGTTTGACGCCATCCACACCAGCCTGGAAGAAGGCGGCGAGTCCGGCGGCATCGAGTGACTCTTTGCCCGCGAGGGCTTTGCCGCCATTGCGGAAGAAGGTGCCGAAGATGGCGCCGCTGGCGCCGCCCATGCTGCTCATCATGGCCATGCCCACGGTTGAGAAAGCCTTTTCCACGCTGTCGGGCGGACTGGCATTGAGCTTTTCCTTGGCGGCTTTCATGCCGCGTTCCATGCCGAGGCCGTGATCGCCATCACCGAGGTTGCGGTCGGCTTCGGAGAGCATGGGTTCGGCGGCGATGATGGCATCGCAGGCCTGGTGGAGCATCGCGGTGGTTTCTTCTTTGGAGAGAGTGGTCTTCGGCATGGCGGGCGGATGAGTGCGGGGTTGGGAGGGAAAGTCAAACAGGGAGTGTCAATGCAGCTCGGCGAGGGCTTTGCGATGCTGCGCGGCGATCATGCCGACCATGCGGGCGAGCATGATGAAGAGCACGATGCCAGCACCTGCCGCCAGCAGATCACCCACGAAGGGGATGAGCTTCAGCGCATGCACGGCCACAAAGGCGGCTGCGGAGAGGCCGAGCGCCGTTTTGGCCGCAGGCAGGCAGCGCAGCATGGCAGGGATGGAGATCCACGGGGCGCAGGAGGCAAAGCTCTCCTGGAAAACGATCATCATAATGGCGAAGGGGAAATAAGCCGCTGCGAGGAGGTAGCAGGCCCATTGCGCCACGGGGTTCATCCCGACATGCGAATCGGTATTCAGATAGACGAACAGCCACACCACATGCGCGATGAGGAAAGCGGCGGTGATGCGCACGCCTGGTTTGAGAAGATCCTCGACGGATTCATTCGGCTTCGGCCAGTCCGGCGGGGTATCGGAGCCTTCGAGGGTGGAATGGATGACCTTGTAAATGAAGCTACCGGTGTAGATGGCGGCGAGGAGGATGATGATGACACCCGCGAGAGGCAGCTTTGCCCCGATGGCATACGCCACGGCGATCAGCGAGCCGATGCGCAGCACATGGCTCTGCCCACGACGCCAGGGATAGGACTTCGCATCCTCGATCAAGGCGGCTGATTCCATCAGGGGACGCTCGGGAATGGCTTCCTCGATTTGCTTGGCCACCTTGGCTGCGGTGCTCGTCTCGACCGGCGGACGCTCGAACTGCGAAATGACACGCTCATGGCCGCTGCTGGCCGGAGGCGGCAGATTCGGTGCGGGAAGATTTGGCGGCGGCAGCCCGCCGGGAGGTGGCAGGTTTCCTGGAGGCGGCAGATCAGGCGGAGGAATGTTCATGCGAGCCGCGAGGTATAAGTGGTCTGCGGGAGTTTGCCAAGCCCGACGATAGCCCCGAAACGCCGATGCGCTGAAATGTGGAAGCGGGAGGAACTTCGAGGCCGAAAGAGGCCAAAATGAAACGACAGGCCTCTTGCCTTTCGGACCGGCATCCGGGTAAGCTCGCGAGAATTCACTCACCCACCTCATGCCATACCACATCAGCCAAAACGGAACCAAGATCGGCCCCTTTGACCGCGAGGAAATCTATCGCCGCCTCGTTTCCGGCGAGCTGAAAGGCAGCGACCTCGGCTGGCAGGAGGGCATGGCGGACTGGGAACCGCTTTCCAAGCTCATTCCACCTCCCGTGCCGGCCTCCACGCCGCCACCGGTGTTCGCAGGCTCCGCTCCCGCCATGGCGACCACGGTCACCGGCACCTCCGGCCTCGCCATCGGCAGCCTCGTGTGCGGGATTTTAGCCTTTGTCAGTGCTGGGCTGACCGGCCTGCCCGCCGTGATCATGGGTCACATGTCCCTCTCGCGGATCAAAAGCTCCGCCGGTGCCCTCGGTGGCAAAGGCATGGCCATCGCCGGCCTCATCATGGGCTACTTTGGCTTCTGCCTCATCGGCATCGCCATTCTGGCCTCGCTGGCGGTGCCCGCTTACAACTCCGTGCAGCGTCAGGGCAATCAGATGAAGCTCGTCTCCAACGCCAAGCAGATCCTCCTCGCCACCAAGATGTATGCCTCCGATCACAATGGCAGTCTGCCGCCGGACATTGAAACGCTCTTCACCGAGGGACTCCTCAATGACCGCCGCCTCTTGGACTTCCCAGGCAATACCAATACCGAAGGCCAAGGCTGGGACTACCGTGGCGCTGGCCTCACCGATACTGCCTCTGGCAGAACTCTCATCCTCGTCACAAAAAAGACCGTCGGCGGCAAGGACTACATCGTCGCCCGCAGCGATGGCTCCGCGGAGGTCGTCCCGGCTTCGGCACTGGAATCACCTTGAGGTAAGCCTACCCGGAGGGCGGGATTTCATTCCCGCCGTTTTCGCACGCAAGCCCCTTCATCCTCTCAGCCAAAGAAGCAGCCGTGCGGGTCGGCGTTGATCACACGTAGGGCTTCGGTGAGGGATGGGGCCTCCGGGCAGGGCTG
>JBILVU010000006.1:0-82450 GCA_044370285.1 Prosthecobacter sp. | reverse complement strand
GACACCCATGGACGCTCCAGCCCGTATTATTCCCGCAAATCCGTTGAATATAAAGCTGCTGACAAACCTAACGATCTGTGAATGATCCGCAATGTTAGGCCAAGCACGAGGCCTCAATATATAGAAGAGCGTCATTACGATGTAGCCAACCGCGAAACCAATTGAACCTGAAAGCCCATGCCACAACTCGACCCAGCCATTTACAGCCTTCTTGGTTCCTTGATCGGCGGCGGAATTGTTGTCTTCGGCCAGTGGATCGGGCGCAGACAGGAAGCCCACCGGGCGTTGACGGAATTTGCCGTCAAAACCGCCATCGAGAACTGGAGGCAGGTTGCCGAGCGGGCTGACATGCTGAAGATGCCAAGGCATGAGTTTGGACCCAGCGCGATGGACGGCTACTTGATCCGCACCCTCGCCCTGGTCGAGATATTGCAGCGCCGGAAGTTCACACCTAGAGACATCGCGGATCGGCTCGCAGAGATGGAGTCCATAGGACTGGCTCTGGCTGAGCACTTGAACAAGCAACATGCTAAGCAACCAACCAAAACGGCCTAATAAAACGGATGCAGACAACCGGCTGGAGGCGTCTGTCGTGTCAGCCGAGTCCAGCGCAGCCGGTGTCTGATCCGGGACGTTAGCCGAAAACAGACTCTGATATGTTTACGAAGCGCCCTCAGAACAAGTGCAAAGACTGTCGCTACAGTTGGTTTCCCAAAGGCAAGGATTTGTCCAGATTTTGCCCAAACTGCGGCGGTTCTAACGTCGCTCGCGCAGGATGCGGCTGCTCGGGATGTCTTACCGCAGTGCTTATTGTGTTTGCCGCATCGGCTGTTTTTAGCGTGTTTGCACCCAGAAAGCCGATCGACTCCCATCCAACAACGAAGTCAGTCGTTACCACGCCTTCAAAGCCTCAGACAACCTCTCCTGCGCCCACTGGGAAGGTTAATTCTCCAGATTTGGCCGTGCAGCCGACCACACCGATTAAGGCTCCGAATTGGCCATTTATGCCATTCGTTAACAAAGATGGCAGAGCAATAGAGGGAGAGCCAATCGGACTGACTTCAACCTCCGTGAAAGTGAAGCGCAAGGATGGACAGATCTTCGACATACCGCTTTCGAACCTTTCTGAAGACACATGCTCTCTTTTGGAGACACGGAGGAAGCAGCTATTGGCAGACATCGAACAAAAACAGCAACATGCGAAGGCTGCTGAAATAGCCAAAGAGTTCGCGAAGGTTGCTGTTACCAACACCATAGTGAAGAAGGTTGGAGGGAAGTATCGCTACTTTTTCGATATACGGAACCACTCCGATCTGCCATTCACAGGCAGCGTGCGTATCACCCTTCTGAATAAGATGGCAGGAGTCAGCAATGGAGGCAACACGTTTGATGCTACCAAGCCCATTCAACCAGGACTCGGCACATTCGTTTTCCTTGATGCCTACACGGGACCTGAGTCGGTACATGCTGATGCATCCATTGCTAGATTCAATTACGAAATCCTCGACGCCAACAATGTTGTCTCCCAGAGTTCAGGCTCGATCACAACCAAACTTGAGATACTTGAATGAACGAAACAAGACGGCTACAAAGCGGATGCAGGCAACGACTCGAATGGGATCCGCAGTGCCATCGACGATTCCCGCTCGCCCTCTTCCGATCCGAAACGTTGCCAACTTCTTGGCTGGCAACACAACATCACCAGCAGTTTGTAGGCTTAGAATCTCCCTTCGCTCAATCCACAAACACAAACGCGTTCGAGTTCAGCAGGGCGAGGCAGTAGTCCCGCACGGCTTCGGCAAAGCTGCCGGCGAGGGCGGTTTGTTTTTCGAGGAAGAGGCGGCCGACGTTGAGTTCGGCGGGGGTTGCTTCGCGGGAGAGGCAGGTGCGGGTGGCTTCGGTGAGGATTGGGTCGGCTTCGGAGCCGTGTTTCGAGGTGAGAGTGGTGGCGAGAGCGGCGGCGGTGGCGTTGACGAAATCGGAGTTCAGCATCGTGAGGGCTTGCGGGGCAGTGGTGGACTCGTTGCGACGGCTGCAACTGGCCTGGGCATCGGGGCGGTCGAAGAGTTCGAAGAGCGGATGGCGGAGGTTGCGTCGCGCAAAGGTGTAGATGCTGCGGCGGCGATGCTCGGCGGGATCGGCGGTGACCTCGATCTGCTTTTTGAGCAGGGTGGAGGTGATCTCCGGTGGCAATGGCAGACGCACGCTGGGACCGCCGCTCTTGAGATTGAGCTGGCCGCTCACGCTCAACAAGGCATCACGCAGCATCTCGCCGGTGAGGCGTCTTTGCTGTGGCACGGCCTGGCGGTAGGCGCGGGAGATGACGAGGCGCTTGTGAAGGCTTTTGAGGCTCCAGTTTTGACGAGGAAGCTCGGCGGCGAGCCAGTCGAGCAACTCGGGATGCGATGGAGCCTCGCCCTGATGACCGAGATCGCCTGGATTGCCGGCCAGCGGTTTGCCGAAGTGCTGCTGCCAGAGGCGATTGGCCATCGAGCGGAGGAAAAGCACATTGTCGCGGCTCGTGATCCATTTGGCGAGAGCGAGCCGGTCGGGCTGTTCCACTACGGCAGACTTCGTGAGGCCGATTCGAGGAAAAGCCGGCTGCACGACAGGTCCGGGACGTTTTGATTCGCCTCGCACGAAGACCACACTCGCGGGCACACCTTCATGGAAGACACGCACCACGGGGCCGATCTGCTTGCGCTCCTTCGGCAGCACCGTGGCATCGAAAAAGGCACGCAGGCGATAAAAGTCCGCCTGGCTGATGGGATCATACGGATGCTCGTGGCACTGTGCGCAGCCGAACGTGAGCCCGAGGCACACGGCGCCGACGGTGGCGGTCATGTCGTTGAGGAAGATGTGGCGGCGTTCGATCTGGTTGTTCACGTCCGGCATGTCCGGCCCGGCGAGGAGGAAGCCGGTGGCGGCTTCGGCACCCATCAAATCTCCCGCGAGCTGCTGCTGCACGAACTGGTCGAATGGCATGTCCTTGTTCAGCGCCTCAATGATCCAGTCCCGATACTGCCACGCCCTTCCACGCTCTTCATCATACTCAAAACCATCCGACTCCGCGAACCGGGCGAGATCCAGCCACCACTGCGCCCAGTGCTCGCCGTAGCGTGGGGAGGCTAGAAGGCGGTCCACGAGCGCTTCATACTTTTTGTCGGACCAGTCGGACAGATCAGCCGCCGAAGGCGGCAGGCCCGTCAGGTCAAAGGTCACGCGGCGGATGAGTGTGGCGGCATAGGCTTCTTTTTCGATGGGCGTTTTTATCGCCACGACCGCGTCGAGATCGGCCGCCTCCACCTTCATGAGCGGTTTCCAAGCCCAGTGCTCACGATCCTTCGCGGTGATCGGCCGTTCGTCCTTCACCGGATCATTCGAAGCACGAATGGCCGCCGCTTTCGCGGCAACACCGCACGACAAAACGAGCGCAGCCAAGGTCATGCCGCATCGTTTCATCACGCGAGCACTCCTTTCACGACATGGGACTCACCCACGCCGGTGAGCTTCTCATCGAGGCCGTTGTGCTTGAAGGTCAGCCGGTCGTGATCGAGACCCATGAGATGCAGAATCGTCGCGTGGAGGTCGTGGACATGCACTTTGTCCACCGCGGCCCGCAGGCCGAACTCATCGGTGGCTCCGTGAATGTGGCCGTGCTTCACGCCGGCACCGAAAAGCACCGTGGTGAAGCCCCAGGGGTTGTGATCGCGGCCCACGCCTTTTTCGCTCATCGGCATGCGGCCGAATTCACCGCCCCAGATGACGAGCGTGTCCTCCAAAAGGCCGCGCTGCTTTAAATCGCGGATCAGACCGGCCACGGGCTTGTCGGTGCGGGCGGCGTAGTCGGTGTGATTCTTCAACACATCCTCGTGAGCATCCCAGCCATTCGTGTCGCCGGAGTAGAGCTGCACAAAACGCACGCCACGTTCGATCATCCGACGAGCCAGCAGGCAACGGGTGCCGAACTCACTCGTCTTGGGTTCATCGATGCCATAGAGACGTTTCGTGGCGTCGGTTTCGCGAGAAAGGTCCACCGCGTCAGGCGCGGCGCTTTGCATGCGAAAGGCCAATTCGTAGGCCTTGATGCGGGCATCGAGCACGCTGTCGGCCGGGCGTTGCGCCTGATGCGCGGCATTCATCTGCTGGATGAGATCAAGCGTGGCCCGCTGGCGAGCGCTGCTTTGCGGGCTTTGCAGATGCAGGATGGGATTTGGGCCTGCACGCATGGTGGTGCCTTGATAGGTCGCGGGCAAAAAGCCGCTGCCCCAGGCTGGTGGACCACCTTTGAGTCCACCGCCGGGATCAGGCATCACGACGAAGGCGGGCATGTCCGCGTTTTCACTGCCGAGGCCGTAGCTCACCCAGCTCCCGAGGCTCGGCTTGCCCATAAGGATCGAGCCGGTGTTCATCTGATAGACCGACTGCGGATGATTCACACTGTCGCCATGGCAACTCCGAATGACGCACATCTCGTCCGCGATCTCCGCCATGTGCGGGAGGAAGTCGCTGATCTCGATCCCACTTTGCCCGTGCTTCCGAAACGGCTTCACGGGAGCCAGCAGCGGATTATGCGCCACCTTGCGTCGCGTCTCCACGGCTCCGTAGCTCTCTGGCAACGGCTTGCCTGCGTGCTTGATGAGCTCCGGCTTTGGATCCAACAAATCCACATGACTCGGCCCGCCATGCATGAAGAGCCAGATCACCCGCTTCACCTTCGCCGGAAAGTGCGAACGCGACTCCGCCATCAGATGCGACAGCGCCACGCTCGACAAACCCACGCCCGCGCCCGCCAGCAAGCGGCGGCGGGAGGTGTGGGTGGTTAGATCGGCAGGCATGCGGCATCAACGCGGTAACGGCGGACAGCTTTCAAAACGGCTTCAGGCATGGTGGAACTGAGAATGGAGGAATGAAGCATGGAAGAATGGCCCGAGCAGAGCCTGCATTTCCTCCATTCTCAGTTTTCCATTTTCAGTTCTTCCATGCCTTTGAAGCCTTCGCTGGAACAATGGCTCCATCACGTCTAGAACCCGCGATGCTAGTTCTCCTCACCAATGACGATGGAATCGACGCCCCCGGAATCGCGGCGGCGGAAAGGGCGATTTTGATGCTCGGCTGGCAGGTCGTGGTCGTGGCACCGGATGTAGAGAAATCCATGTGTGGGCATCGCGTGACGACGCATCAGCCGCTGGTGGTCGAACAACGTGGTGAAGGCCGATTCGCCGTGCAGGGGACGCCGGCGGATTGTGTGCGGCTGGGGCTCTTCGCACTCGATTTGAAGCCGGACCTCGTTTTGAGCGGCATCAATGCCGGCGGAAACATGGGGCAGGACATCGTCATCTCCGGAACCGTGGCCGCGGCGCGGGAGGCGGCGTATCATGGCGTGCGCAGCATCGCGCTATCGCACTACCTGAAACGGGAACTGAAGGTGGATTGGGATCGCACGGCCACCTGGGCATCGATCGTGCTGGGTGAGCTTCACCATGCCACGAAGGCCCCGCGTAGCTTTTGGAACATCAATTTCCCGCATCTGCCGCCTGGGGTGAATGATCTCCCGCCTCGGATGCGCTGCGAGCCGGCGAAATCGCCGCTCAATGTGAGCTACAAACGCCGCGAGCATCCGGAGCACCATGTCTTCGACTACAACGCCTCGTATGCCGAGCGTCCTCGCGATCCCGGCTCGGATGTGGAGGCGTGTTTTGCCGACAAGGTGGCCGTTTCGATGCTTGGAATCTGAAGGATTGACGATTGTCGAACCATCGATGGGTGATTGTTGAGGTAAAGACCGCGAACGAACTCCACTTCAAAAATCAGCAATCTTCATTCATCAATCGTCAATCTGCCTCGCATGCCCAACGCGCGTCTCTTCATCTGGTTCCGCATCTTGTTCAACTGCCGGTTCTACTACCCGGTCTTCACGATTCTGTTTCTCGATCTCGGCTTGAGCATCGGCGAATTCGCCGCGCTGAATGTGGTGTGGGCGCTGACGAGCGTGGTGCTGGAGGTGCCGAGTGGAGCTTTGGCGGATCGCTTTGGGCGCAAGCCACTCGTCGTAGCCGCCAGCGTGCTGATGGTACTGGAAATGAGCGTGCTGGCGCTGATGCAGCCGGGGCATCACGACCTCGTTTTCTGGCTCTTCGTGTGCAATCGCGTCCTCAGCGGCGCGGCGGAAGCCTGCGCCAGCGGGGCGGATGAGGCGCTCACCTATGATTCGCTGCCGGAAGGCGAACGCGAGACGCTGTGGCCGCGTGTCATGTCGAACCTCTCGCGGGCGATGGCGGTGGGCTTCGTCATCTCGTCGATCTCCGGCTCGTGGCTCTACACGATCTGGATCAAGCTGCCGGTGCTGCTCTGCCTCGGTAGCGCACTCGCCTGCCTCGTCGTCACGCTGCGCATGCAGGAGAACTGGAAGACACCGAAGAACGTGCCGCTCCTCACCAGCATTCGCGAGACCTGGGGTTCCATCCTGCACACCGGCGGCTGGATCTGGCGCACTCGCACAGCCTTTGCGCTGATCGTTTTCGGCCTCGTCTTCGACAGCATCATTCGGCTGTTTTTGACCGTCACGAGCAATTTCTACCGACTCGTCGGCATCGAGGAGGTGTGGTTCGGCGTCATCGGCACCGGCGTGTCGCTGCTGGGGCTCTTCACCGCCTCGTTGATGGAAAAAGCCACGCGGCGCATGAGCGGCGTGGTCAATTTCACCTGGCTGGCGTTGGTGGTGCTCGGCGGACTCTTCGCGGCGGCCTATCCCATGCAAGGCTGGCTCGGCATCGTGCTCGTGGTGCCCTTGTTCATGAGCATGCGCTTCCTGCAGTTCTTCCTCTCGCATTACATGAATGCCGTCGTGGCTTCGGAGCAAAGGGCCACGGCGCTAAGCTTTCGCGGTCTCTCGATGAACCTCGCCTACGGCAGTATCACGCTCCTCTTTGGCTGGCACACCGGCTGGCTGGCTCACGCCAAAGGCCTCTCGCCGGATGACATTCATGTCTTTGCCGCTTCGATGACCTGGTGGCCGTGGTGGTTTGCGGCGACGCTGCTCGTGGCCGGCGGATGCGTGCTCGTGAGGCGTTTCAAAGAGCCAAGCGTCACGGCTTGAGGAAACCTCAAGAGCCAGTTTGGAGCATAAAAACACTCCAGAGGACTCTAGACGGCCCGCAAAACTCCTGATAGAACCGCGTTTCCTCCACCAACCAACCAGTCGGGACCTCTGCGCCCGTCACCAACCATGTCCACAGCCACCGCTCCCGTATCGTCGTCTGATTCCAAGAAGACTCTCCGCAACGCCGTCATCCGCTTCGCCGGAAATTCGCAGGACGGCATTCAATCCATCGGCGGCTTCCTCGCTCGTCTGGCGGGCCGCACGGCGCAGGAAGTGATGACCTACATGACCATCCCGGCCACGATCAGCGGTGGTCCTTCCATCTTCCAGGTGCATCTCGGCTCCGGCGAAGTGCTTACCGCGGGCGATGAGGCGGACGTGCTCGTGGCTTTCTACCAGCACAGCTATGACGGCCATTTCAATGCGCTGCGTCAGGGAGGCATCTGCCTCTATGACAGCGCCGAGGTAAAGGAGATCAAGCATGAGAAGGGCGTCTTCCACATCGGCATTCCCTTCACCGCAGCGACCGTGGAAGCCATCGGCGGCTCCGCGAAGGATCGCGGCAAGAACATGTTCGTGCTCGGCCTGATCGTGGCGGTGTTCAATTTGGACAAAGAGAAGCTCGTCGGCATCATCAGCCGCCAATTCGGCAAAAAAGACGAGTCCGTGCTGCGCAATGCCATGCTGGCCTTTGATGCGGGTTATGCCTACCAGATCGGCGACATCGAAAAGTTCGCGCTGGCTCCCGGCGAGGCCGATTCTGGCCACCGCATCTCCACGGATGGCAATCAGATGCTCTCGCTCGGTCTTCTCGCCGCCGGTGTGCGCTACGGCGCCGCGTATCCCATCACGCCGTGGTCTTCCATCATGGAAACGCTGCGCAGCGAGTTGCCGAAGTATGGCGGCATCTTTGTGCAGGCCGAGGACGAGCTCGCCGCCGTCAGCATGGCCATCGGCGAGGCCTTCGCGGGCCATCTCGCCATGACGGGCAGTTCCGGCCCCGGTTTGTCGCTGAAGATGGAAGCGCTCGGCTACGCCAGCATGGCCGAGCTGCCGCTCATCGTCGTCAATGTGCAGCGCGGTGGTCCTTCCACCGGTCTGCCCACCAGCGTGGAGCAAAGCGATCTCATGCAGGCCATCTACGGCAGCCATGGCGACACGCCGCGCTTCGTTTTGGCTCCGAAAGATGTCGAAGACTGCTTCTACATAGCCCTCGAGGCTGGACGCCTCGCCCGCAAATACTCCTGCCCCGTCATCATCCTCAGCGACCAGGCACTCAGCAGCCGCATTGAGGCCTTCGAGGAACCGGACCTCGACAAGCACTGGGTCGAGCCCACACTCGATCAGACGCCGCGTGAGGCCGACTGGAAGCCCTATCCTTTGGACAAAACCACGCAGCATGCGCCTCCCGGCACCAAGATGGCCGGTGGCAAGTATCCGCACATCTCCGGTCTCGAGCACGACGAGTGGGGCCACCCTTCCGGCAATGCGAAGATGCACCAGCAGATGACCAGCAAGCGCCGTCAAAAGCTGCTCGATGCCGCTGCGGAATTCCCCGCGCCCGAAGTGCACGGCGAAGCCAGTGGTGATGCGCTCATCATTGCTTGGGGGAGTGCATGGGGCCCAGCCAAGGAAGCCTGCGACCGCCTCCGCAGCGAAGGCCACAAAGTCAGCGCCGCAAACATCCGCCACCTCCATCCGATGCCCGACAAGCTCGAAGGCGTCTTCGCGAAATTTAAGCACATCATCTGCGTCGAGATGAACGACTACGGTGCTTACGGCTACGGCCAGCTCGCCATGCTGCTCCGCGCCCGCTACGCCGATCCGAAGATCAAGAGCGTGTGCAAAACCGACGGCCTCGCCTTCCGCGTGCGTGAGCTCGTCACCGGCGTGGAAAAACACCTCGCCGCCGGCCAAGCCTGATCGTCTTCAACCTCGTCTTTAACTTCACATCCTTTCCCAACCTCGTCATGTCCACCGCCGTCGCCACTCCTGAAGCCCCAGCCGCTGCTGCCGCTCCCGCCGTCGATAAACTCACCAAAAAAGCCCTCACCGCCGATCACCCGACGTGGTGCCCGGCCTGCGGTGACTTTGCCGTGCTCGCCATGTTTTACCGCGTGCTCGAGAAGCTGAACATCCCACAGGAAAAGATCGTCGTCGTCGCCGGCATCGGCTGCTCGTCACGCTTTCCCTACTTCATGAACACGCACAGCCTGCACTTCATCCATGGTCGTGCGGTGCCCCTCGCCACGGGCATCAGCCTCAGTCGGCCGGACGTGCATGTGTTCGTCTTCGGTGGTGACGGCGACGGCTTCTCCATCGGTGGCAACCACCTCAACCACGGTGCCCGCAAGAACATCAAGCTCACCTACATCATCATGGACAACTTCGTCTATGGTCTCACGAAGAACCAGACGAGCCCCACCACGCCCATCGGCCGCAAATCGAAGACCGATCCCACCGGCGCCATCGACCGTCCGATCAACCCGATGAAGCAGCTCCTCGCCAGCGGTGCCACTTTCATCGCTCGCACGCACGCCGCGCAGGTGAAGCACATGGAAGAAATCTTCACCCGTGCCATCAACCACGACGGCTTCAGCGTCGTCGAGTGCCTTAGCGAGTGCGTCATGTTCTACCCCGGTGCCTTTGACGACAGCACTCCGCGTAAAGGCGGCGTCTGGGAAACCATCGACGAAACGCAGCACGACGTCACCGATGACGTCGCCGCCTTCAAACTCGCCGACAACCTCGCCCCCGGCAAATTCGGCGTCTATTACCAGGTCAATCGCCCCACCAAGAACGCTCTCGAACAAAAGTGGATCGACGACACCCAGTCCAAACTCGGCGGCATGTCCCAGAAAGACATCCTCAAGAAGCGCTTCGAGGCGATGCGGTAGGCGTAGCGTCAAGCAGTCAAGACTTCGTCCGTCAAGGCGTGGTCAAGGTGGTCTCCCGGCCATTCTTGACCACGCCTTGACCTTTTTGACATGATTGACGATTCAGCTCGCCCTCGCACCATCGGAAGCCCCCGCCACCGGTTCCCGCCACGCGTAGCGATGGGCCCAGTCGTTGTCTTTTTGCTCCACGACATCGGCGATGAGCTCTCCGAGCACGGGCGTGAACTTGAAGGCATGACCAGAATCACCCGCCGCCACGACGAGACCTTCAAACTGCCGGTCATGCGTGATCCAGAAAGCTCCTTCAAAGGTATCGCAGTAAAGGCAGACGCGATTTGAATGCACCGGAGCCTCCGCAAGCGCTGGAAAGGTCTCGCGGAGGAAGGCGCGATACTTTGCCTCCTCGCCCGCTGGCATCACGCGGGCATCGCTGGCCTTCACGCGACGGCCCACACCATGATTGGCAACCTTCACGAGACCGTCAGCGTTCGCTGGAAAACCATACCAGCCCGTTTTGGCGATGTCGGCTCCCCACACGGGAAATGCAGGCGCACGGAAGCGTTCCGGTTCAGAAGGCTGAAAATGAAAAACCGTCTGCGCCGTGGTCCACATGACGTTATGAAGGTGTGGCAGCACTTCTGGCGTCCACGCACCTGCGGCCACCAAAACGAGGTCGGCAGTCCAAACATGGCCATCGGCGCTTTCGATGCCTGTGCAGCGTCCAGCAGCCAAAACAGGTCGTGGAGCCTTCACTTGCTCGATTAGCTCGATTCCGGCCTCGCGAGCTTCTTTGACTAGCCTCGCGATGACGCCACCACTTTCCACCCAGCCGCCGGTGGGGTTCAAATAGCCTTCGACATACCGCTCCGCGTTCCAGACCGGATGCCGCTGCCTCAACTGCGCCGAATCCATACGCCGCAGCGCCTGCCCGAGGCCGCTGAGGTAGTGAAAACTGTCATGCTCAAAGCCGCCGGGCTGCATCTCACCTCGCGACATCACGAGAAAGCCATCCTCATGGTACAAATCGCTGTCCCAGCGTGCATTCCACGCCTTCCATCGTTCAAGACTCAGCAAACCCATGGCCGTGTGCTGAGCATCCGCCGCGTAGTCCATGCGCACCACCTTGTTGATGTCCGTCGAAGCGGCGTCAGGATGGGGAAGCAGACCTTGATCAATGAGCGTGACCTTCCAGCCGCGTGAATGCAATTCCAGCGCCGCCGTGAGGCCGAAACAACCGCCGCCAAGAACGAGGAGGGAGCCAGGCGTCATGTCACTTGGCTTTTTGCTTGTCCCATTCCGCCCGAAAGGCCTTCTCACGATCCGCGACATACGCTTGATAGCCTGCGGGATCGACGAACGGATTGCTCGCACCGCTTCCGAGCCGCTTGTGCTTCGCCTCCATGCCGTAGTAGCTGCCGTGAGCACCAAGGAAGAGATCCACCGGCAGCGCTTTGAGCGTGGCAAAGGTCGCCTCGTAGTCCGTGGCGATGCTTGGGTAGGTTGGGTTGCCGACGAGGATGTAGCCCGGGTTCACGTTCGGGCTGCCGATAATGACGGCGTGGAGCTTATTACCCTTGTCCTCGACCTCCATCGTCCAGGTGGTGCATCCCGGCGTATGCCCGGCCGTCTTCCGCGCCACGAGCACACTACCGCCGAGTTTGATCGCATCCCCATCCTTCAAACGGCGATCCACCTTCGCAGGTGGAAACTGTGTGTAGTCCCCTTTGGCGATGCGGGTCTTCTTTGCGCCACCATTTTGCACCGCCTCCGCATCCTCGGCCATCACGCAGTATTGAGCGCCGGTATCCTTCAGGATTTCCGCACTGCCAGCACAGTGATCCGAGTGCGCATGACTGATGAGCAGCACCTTGATGTCCTCAAACTTGAAGCCCAGCCCCTCCACGCTCGCCCGGATGAGCTTCGGCGATTCCTCCAAGCTGCTGTTGATGAGGATGTGCCCCTCCGGCGTGGTGATGAGATACGACGCGAGGTCCCGGGAGCCGACGTAATGCAGATTCCCCGCGATGCGATGACCGGGAAAAGGCTCCGTCCATGCCGATTGCGCATGGGCGAAACCGGAACAAACGAGGAGGAAAAGCAAAAAGAGGCGGCTCATGCGTCATGAGTGAAGCGCCAGCCGAGCCCTGCAAGAGCGGGGAGCCTCAAAGTGGAGCCAACAGTCGGAATTGAACCGACGACCGGCGGTTCGACAGGCCGCCGGGCTGGTCCTCACGGACAAGGCCGTGCGCGTGAAGGTGGACTACCTCGAAAATTCCGGCCGCCTTGCCAAGGTGCGTTTCGGCTACCGCACCGTTTTCTTTGGCATCGGCATGAACCGTGACGAGCTGCGGCAGAAGATCGCGGCCATAATGACCGAACGGGCGCAGGCTACCCGACGAGCGAGTGAGAACCGGCGGAGTGACTTGGAATGGTCAAAGACGCTGCGGCGGGAGATCGCGGCGGCGAAGGGCAAGACGGTTCCGTGAGTCCTCCCGGATGATTCCGTGAATGCTCCGTGATGCTTCAATGAACAATCTAAGCAAAGGCCAAATGGAAGGGCCGCTATAACAAGAGAAGTGGTGAAACCAGAGAAGTGAAGCCATCTGAAAAGTGAAGGAAGGAGCTTGCCCTGAGGTGCTGCGCACTCCGGGCGGATGCTCTTTTTCTGAGTCTCTAAATGCCGAAGAAAAAGAAAAGGGGGCCGCCCCATCCTCCGGGACGTGCTAGTTGCCTGCTCCAATCATCCAAAGCTCAAATCGCTCCCAGCGTTGCTTGCCGACCTCACAGACTTCCAAGTCTGCACGGTTGCGCAATTCATAGTAGGCCAAAACCAACTGCTCCCCGGTCAATGGGCCGCTGGTAACTCCCTTTTCTCTCAGCCAGTATTGACGGTCAAATTTGCGTGGGCGACGCCCTCTTAACCAAGCGCTCCGAGCACACAGCAGCACAGGGACAAACACCCGGAAAAGTATGCCTGCATTCGCAAATGCTTCTGCGTGTTCAGGTTTCCAGTGCATCAACGGCACAAAGATCAGAATCCCGGCGAGCCAGCTAAGAACAAAGAAAATCAAACCAATGGTGATGTAGTCGCCAATGCCATCATTTATTTTCCGAGCACGGAAGATACTCCACGCCACCCCGCAGCATAGCGCCAGAGACACCAGCATTTGTAGCTGGAAAGCGAATGTGAAAACCTCTGCGCTGCGCTGCATAGAAATGGCGGACAATAGCACTGTGATAGCACTACACCTTCCCCATCTCCAGCCGGACCTTGCGCCCGTGGGCTTTGGCGACGCGGGAGCGATGAGAATTCCGCCTTGCCGCTCCGCAGGCGGGCGGGTATCCTCAAGGCATGAGCGTCGCGACTCTTCAGCAATTCGGCCAGAACCTTCCCGCGTGGATGGCGCTGGTGATGCGTGGCGAGAGCGTCGCCATCGTGGACGGCGGGAAGGAAGTGGCGCGGCTGATGCCGCCTGCGGCTCCAACTTTGACCGTGAACGGCACCAAGCCTGCCGCCGGGGAAGACTGGCGCAAGGCGCGGCTGGCCGAGCTGGAAGAAACCTTTCCTGAGCCGGTGATCGGGGCCAGTGCCGAACTGGAGGCGTTCCGCGCCGAACGTCTCTGAGCGCATGGCCTACGCGGATTCCAGCCTGCTTCTGAAACTCTACCTGCGGGAGCCGGAGACACCCGCCGCGCTGGCGGCGATGGGCCGGGCGAGCGGCCCTGTCTTTTTCACGGAACTGCACCGGCTGGAGATCGTGAACGCCATCCGCCGGAACCTCGCCGCCAAACGCATCCGGCGGAGCCAGGCATTGAAAGCCCTGCGCACGCTCCGCCAAGACCTGCGGAGCGGCTTTTACACCCTGCCGTCGGTGGACTGGCCGGGCGTTTTCCGTCGGGCGCACCGCCTGAGCCGTCGCCATGCCGCCACGCTGGCCGTGCGCTCGCTGGACCTGCTGCACGTCGCGTTGGCGCTGCAGATGAACGCGGGGGAATTCCTGACCTTCGATGACCGCCAAAGCCAGACTGCGAAGGCGGAGGGCTTGGCGGTGCTACCCTAAACCGCCGCAATGAAGTGGAGCCAACAGTCGGAATTGAACCGACGACCGGCGGTTTACAAAACCGCTGCTCTACCGCTGAGCTATGTTGGCCTATCTTTTCGGGGTGCGAGACTAGCCGCAGTCGATGATTCGGCAAATGGATTTCCGCCTTGGCGGCACTTCGTGGCGTGCTAGCAATGCGGCGCATGCTTTCTCTCGTCTTCGCCACGTCCAATGCCCACAAAACCCAGGAAGTCCGTGCCATGCTGCCGGGCTTTGTCATTTCCGACCTTCGCGATCACCCCGGCCTGACGCTACCTGAGGAGACGGGCGAGACGTTTGAGGCCAATGCGATCATCAAGGCCGCTGGTGGCAGCACTCCTCTGCCGGGTATGCTGGTGCTGGCGGATGATTCCGGGCTGGAAGTGGATGCGCTGGGCGGTGCCCCGGGTGTACGCTCGGCTCGATATTCCGGCGAGAACGCTACCGACGCGACGAATCGCGAGAAATTGAAGCAGGAACTCGCGAAGCTGCCCGGTGGCATGGTTTTCACGGGTCGCTTCCGCTGCTGCATGGCTCTCGTGCGGGATGGCAAGACGCTGCATGTGGCTCACGGAGCGGTGGAAGGTACTTTGAGGCTCCAAGAGCAGGGTGAAGGCGGGTTTGGCTACGATCCGCTTTTCACGCCGGAGGGCTTCACGGATACTTTTGGAGTGTTGCCCGCCGAAACGAAGAACAGCCTCAGTCATCGTGCCCGGGCACTGGCGAGTATGAAGGCCTGGATGGAGGCGAACTTGTGAAGACGATTCAAATGGCCGCCAAAGAACGCAAAGATCGCCAAACAGGTCTTTGCGGTCACTGCGATCTTTGGCGGTTGTTTCTTCTGCCTGCTTTGCTTTTCAGCGCCTGCGTGGCGCCGCTGCCTCCGCCTCCAGCTTTTCAAGAACCTTTGCCGCCCCCTCCGGCGATGCCGGTGATCGAGCCACCAGACTTCACACCAGCTCCTGAAGCTCCAGTGGAATCGCCCGCAACGAATCGCCGGGTGCGTCCGCTGATGGGCGGACAGGCGTGGTTGCATGAGTTTGAAGCTGGAGGCGCTGCGTGGCAGGTGGTGGTCTTCGATGCTCGTCACAACACGCTGCGGGTGGTGGATCAACCGGACTCGTGGGGCGGTGGCGGAGCGATGGATGAGGTGCTCGACGCCTCGGGAGCGCTCGCGGGCGTGAACGGCGGCTTCTTCTCGACGAACTTCGAACCTCTCGGCCTCATGATCGCCAATGGTCGCCGCAGCGGTGCGTGGCAGTCGAACAAGCTGCTCACAGGCTCGCTGGTGGTTTCGCAGGGCACGCCGAGGCTGGTTTGGAATGCGGAAGGACGTCGCGAATCGGGTGCGTCGGATTTTCTGCAAGCTGGACCGCGTCTCGTGGATGCTGGAAGGGCGATGACGAGCCTGGATCGCACGAAGAATGCGGCGCGGAGTTTCATCGCAACGAATGGCGGGCACCTGTGGGCCATCGGCGTGGTGCGCAGCACCTCGCTGGCGGAACTGGGACGACTGCTGGCGATGCCGAGTTTGATTCCCGGCTTTGCGGTGAATCGAGCCTTGAACCTCGATGGAGGTCGATCAAGTGCGATTCACGCGCGGCTTTCGGATGGCAGCATGCTCACCGAGCCGGGCTGGTCCACGGTACGGAATTATGTGGCGGTTGTGCCGCTACGCTGAGCGACGCATGGCGGTGGCCACGCGATGCACCGTCTGGGTAAGTTCACCGGCCTCGTAGGGCTTTGGCAGCACGCCGACGAAGCCGCGCTCGAGGAACACCATCTGCACCTCCTGCGTGACGCTACCGCTGGTGCAGACGATGCGGGCATCGCGGTCGAGCGCGAGGATCTCGGTGGCGGTCTCGGTGCCGTTCATGCCGCCGCGAAGGGTGAGGTCCATGAGGACGACATCAGGCGGTGTACCGGTACGGTAGAGGCTTTGGTAGATTTTGATCGCGTCTTGGCCGTTGTCGCACTCTACGCAGTCGTAGCCGCAGCGTTTGAGGATCATCTGGGCCACGCGGCGGAGATCGTCCTCATCATCGACAATGAGCACGGTGCCTTTGCCATGCTTGAGAGGCACTGGGGCGTTGTCAGCGGGCGCGGCGGGCTTGACCGCGGCCGAATCATCGGCCGCACGTAAGATGACGCGGAACTCGGTGCCGATATTGGGCGTGGAGGAGACGCGGATGTCGCCGCCCATCTCGTCGATGAAGCGTTTGCAGGTGGTGAGACCGATGCCATTGCCATCGGCTTTGGTGGTGAAGGACTCACGGAAGAGCTTTTTGAGATTCTCCGTCTCGATGCCGCAGCCGCGATCTCGCACGGTGATCTCGACGTGGAGTCCGGCGCGAAGTTTTCCATCACCGCTGGCGGGGATGGTCATGTTTTTAGCCTCGACATCCATGTAGCCGCCGCAGGGCATGGCCTGGATGCCGTTGAAGACGAGGTTTTGCAGCACTTGGCTGAGCTTCACGGGATCGGCGATGGCAAGGCGGAGGTCATCCGCAGCAAGCACCCGCACCTGAACATTCGACCCGGCTCCCGCGAACTCGACGGAATCACGCATGACCGTGGCCACATCGGTCGGCTCTTTCGGCTTCGGCTTGGCCTTCGAGGCGTTGACGACCTGCGAGGTGAACTGCTTCGCACGCTTCAACCCAGCAAAGATGAGCTGCAGTTCCTGAGCGACGGGCGAATGCTCCTCCAACTGGGGGAGAAGAGCGGAAAGCCGCGTGATCGCGGGGCCGATGAGGTTGTTTACGTCGTGCGTGATGCCTTGAGCCAGAGCAGCGAGGTTTTCTTTTCGAAGCTGGTCAGATTGTGCGTCGAGATCATCGACGGCAGGTGCTTTCGCAGCGACGGTCATCTCGGTGAGAGGCTTCACGAGGACGATGAATTTGAGCAGCTTGCCCATTTCTGTGAACACAGGCCGCACCCGCCAGTGACAGGGCGTGGAGCCGGAGCCGCCGAGCCATTGCAGCGAGGCCTCGCAATCCGCCGCTCCAGCATTGGCAATGGCTTTGCCGAGGCAGGCCATGATTTTCGCCGCATCGGACTCATTAGCGGCCATTTCGGCCAGGCCCATGCCCCGAAGGCCGGTTTCCGGCTTTGCGCGGGACATCATCACAGCCTGGGAATTCCCGTAAATGATAGGCGGACCGATTTTCGGATCGGTAACATTGGTCTCGACGATCATGAGGCCCTCGGCGACCTGATCAAGGGATGTCCGCAGGTAGAAATTTGCTTCCTTAATCTGCTCCAGCGCTTGTTCGAGCGAGGCGAGAGCCGCATCGGGAGCGGCAGAAGAGTGGGGAGTGGCGATCATGGTGTTTTCCGCGAAATTTCGATCCATTTAGCGAGTCCAGATTGTTAAGTAAATCTAATTTTTCGGAGAAACCTACCTTTTGAATGTCAAAAATGAGAATGCAGGACTTGAAGGCTTGGTGGGGGTGGAGGGAAAAACCAAAGGAAGGACGCGGGCAGCTTTGAGGGCCCCTGGTGACCACATTGACGTTACTGACCTGAATGAGTGGTCGGACAATTTTATGCGCTTCGTCCTTCGCTTATGACTCCATGCTCCGTGCACACGCTCCACGCTTTTCACCCATGTCAAAATTCACCTTGCCACATTGGACTTCTCATCTAGCATCCGCGCCCCTATGTCCAAAAATGCCGGTATCGCCAAGACGAGGAAAGCTTATTCCAAGCGGTTCAAAATAACTGCCACGGGTAAGGTGCTGCGCCGTAAACAAGGCAAGCGCCATATCCTGCAGAACAAGAGCCGTAAACGGAAACGCAACCTCGGTAAAGTCGCCCTCGTGGCGGAAGTAGATGTCAAAGCCATCAAGGCGAACATGCCGTTCTCCCATCGCTAAGATAACTACACGGTCCTGAAATCAGGACCACGATGAATCTGCCTGATCCCCTCCGGGATCTTCGAACAGGTGAGGCAGACCATCGCTACCCTAACAACAGCCTGATCATAGACAAAGACACATGCCAAGAGCCACCAATGCCCCCGCCAGCCGGAAGCGCCGCAAGCGCGTGCTGGCAAAAGCCAAAGGATTCCGCGGATTTCGCAGCACGCACTTCCGCTACGCCAAGGACGCCGTCCGCAAGGCCGAAACCTACGCCACCCGCGACCGCAAGGCCAAGAAGCGCAGCTTCCGCAACCTCTGGGTCCAGCGCATCAACGCAGCCACCCGCCCCCTCGGCCTGAGCTACTCCCGATTTATGGAGGGTCTCAAAGCCGCTGGTATTACCCTCGATCGCAAAGTCCTCTCCGACCTCGCCATCAAGGACGCCGCTGCCATCGAAGCCCTCGTCCAGCAGGCCAAAGCCGCGCTCGAACAGAAGGCCGCCGCTGCCCCGAAAGCGTAAGAAGCCCTTTCATTTAACCTTTTAACCTTCAAGACCGGAGCCTAACAGGCTCCGGTCTTTTTTTACCTTCGTCTCGAAAAAGGGTTGTCGGCGAACAGGGCATTTGGTGCAATGAGATGAACACCCAATCCGCCTCTCCCATGTATCGCTCACGCATTTTTTGGCTTGCCGCCGGCCTTATTGTCCTCGCCATCTTGTTGTTGATCCCGCCACGCTTTGACGGGCAAAACGCTGCGACACCGCAAGCCGACCATCCCCCCATAGCGACAGCCCCCTCAGCCGAAGCAGCTTTTTTTCCAACTCGGCCAGGCCAGGCTTCCGCCCCGTCGAATTCCGCTTCGCCAACGACAGGCGCAAGTGTGATCACCACCGGCCCAGTAGCTCAGGTGATTGCCACGTCCCCTGCCCTGCCCTTGACCATAGCGAGCCACACTCCATCGGCCGGCAGCAGCCTAGTCTCACTCCCACCCGAGGGCCTGAAAGCGGCGCTGCTCAACCAGAAGCGTGATTTGAGCGATCCCAATCAGCGAGCGGAACTGGTACGGCAGCTTAAGGCCATCGAGGATGAAGAGCTGGCGGCTGCTCATTCGAAAGCCCGGCTGATGGGCCTGCCAATCGAGGGGGATAAACCGGGAGGCGGACGTTTTTCCCTGGCTGGCTTTGATGGTGACACCCCACGTTACCATCAAACACACAACTTCGGCGCGGCCATCAGCACGGCCGTGGACCAGGTAAGATCGACCGCTCCTTTCAATGTGGATGGCACAGGTTGGACAGCTGGTTTGTGGGAGGTGGGCGGTATTCCGCGCGTGACGCACCAGGAGTTTGGCCTGCCGACGAGGGTGACGGTGAGAGACGGTTATCCTTCGCACTCCTTGCATGCGACCCATGTGGCGGGAACGATGGCCGCGACGGGTCTGAATGTTTATCTGAAAGGCATGGCCCCCGGGCTGCTGATCGACGCGTATTCATCGACGAATGATCTTTCCGAAATGACCGCGAGCGGGGCCGCTTATGGGGGCGAGCCCGGCAAAATCTACGTCTCGAACCATTCCTACGGACTCATCACAGGGTGGAGCGGCTCCTCCTGGTACGGTGCCTTCACGAATGACGGCAATCCTTCGGACGATGTGGAGACTCAGTTTGGACAGTATGATTCGAGCAGCTCAGCACTGGACGGAATGCTGGCGAGCCTGCCCTACTTCCTTTCGTTTCACTCTGCGGGCAATGATCGCGACGAGGGGCCGCCAAGCAATGGATCCACTTGGTATTCCCTCGCGACCAGCCAGAGCTATACCTACAATCCGGCGGCGCACCCGGCGGGGGATGGAGCCTACAAGCTGGGCTATGACACGATCGACCCCGAAAAAGCCTGCAAAAACGTCATGACCGTGGGTGCGGTGAATGACGCGGTGGTGAGCAATGCGCGAAATGTGGCCGCTGGCACCATCGCCGATTTCAGCTCCACGGGGCCTGCGGACGACGGTCGTATCAAGCCGGATGTGGTGGGTAACGGCGTAGGCCTCTACTCGCCCAGCAATGCCAGTGACATCTCGAATGCGAGCATCAGCGGCACGAGCATGTCGTGCCCGAACGTTTCGGGTTCGGCGATGCTGCTGGTGGATTATTATGGAGACCGCTTCCCAGGCCAGTTCATGAGGGCGAGCACGCTCAAGGCCCTGATCATTCACACGGCGGACGATGTCGGAAATCCCGGACCTGATTACTTTTATGGCTGGGGCTTGATGAATACGAAAGCTGCCGCCGACCACATCAAGCGCCAAGCAGACAACGCGGGCTTCAACGGCATGATCGAGGCGGCGCTGAGCACTTCAGAGCCTTCGGACACCTTTACGTTCACCTGGAATGGTAGCGACCCGATCCGGGTGACCTTGTGCTGGACGGACCCGGCCGGAACAGCGGTCAACAGCCATGACGACCGCACGCGGGACCTAGTGAATGACCTGAACCTCAAGCTCACAGGCCCAGCAGGCAGCACGCACCTTCCCTTTGTGATGCCCTATGTGGGCGACTGGACGAATGCGAAGCTCTCCGCCAACGCGACGACGGGCGTGAACACGGTGGACAATGTGGAGCAGGTCAAAATCACCGCGCCACCCGTGAACGGACTCTACACGATCACCGTGAACCACGCGGGTGCCCTGACCGGCGGGACACAAAATTATTCCCTGATCATTTCAGGCCAGTCCACGGATGCGCTGGCGGTTTCACCGCCGGATACATTCACCGCCACCGGAAACACGGGAGGTCCCTTCACGCCGGGAACGAAAGACTACAACCTGACGAACATCGGCACCTCGCCGCTGAACTGGACGGCCGCGGCGAGTCAGGCCTGGGTGAGCCTTTCGCCAGCCAGCGGATCGCTGGCTGCCGGGCAGAGCACGGTGGTGACGGCGACGATCACCTCCGCGGCGAACGCCCTCTCTGGAGGTCGGTACAATTCGAGCCTAGTCTTCACCAACACCACCAGCGGTGCCTTGGCCGTCCGCAGTGCCGTGCTGAACACCGGACGAAATTTCCTGAACTTCAATCTGGACACCAATCCAGGCTGGAGCACGCAGGGGCAGTGGGCGTTTGGTGCACCTAGCGGACTAGGCGGTGACCCATCTTCGGCAAAGACTGGCACTAATGTGTATGGCTACAATTTGTCCGGCACCTACACGAACGCCATGCCTGCCTATACGCTGACGACGACGACGCTGAACTGCACGGGCAAGCAAAATGTGAGCATCGGTTTCTGGCGCTGGCTGGGGATCGAGTCCTCCATTTATGATAGCGCCAGCGTGCAGGTGAGCCGTGATGGGGTGAGCTGGACCACCGTTTGGAACCATACCAGCAGCACTTTCACGGACCCAGCGTGGACGTACGTCGAATACAACATCGCCTCCGTGGCTGACAACCAGCCCGCAGTCCGCGTGCGCTGGGTGATCGGACCTACGGATAGCTCCTCCACTTATGCGGGCTGGAACATCGACGACATCGTGCTGCTGGGGGACACCATCCCGCCGCAGCCGGAGATCGCGGTGCATGATGGTGCCAGCACGGCCGCCCCGCAGATTCTGGATGAGCAGACGGCGGAGATCGATTTTGGATTCACCCCTTCGGGCACGCCAGTGACTCGCAGCTTTACCATCGCGAATACCGGCACGCAGCCGCTCATCATCAGCAGCATCGCCGTGCCGGCAGACTTCACCGTGCTCTCACCGCCAGCCAACGTGGCAGCAGGTACTTCCGCCACCTTTCAGATTCGTTACGAAGGGCTGATACAGGGGATCTCCCAGGGAAGCGTGGTCATCACGAGCAATGATTCGGACGAGAACCTCTTTGATTTCGTTGTCAAAGGTGGCGTGGATCAGCCGGAAATCGCTCTCTCCGTGGCCGGCCAGCCCGTCAATGACGGCCAAACCCAGGTGGTGAGCTATCTTTCCACCTCCACGGGCCTGCCTGTCTCGCGTAGCTTCACCATTTCGAACACCGGAGTGACACCTCTCACCATCAGCAGCATCACGGCCCCCGCTGGCTTCACCGTGCTCGCCGCTCCTACCAGCGTGCCGGGAGGCGGCTCGGGGACCTTTCAGCTACAACTGGATGCGACAGCGCCAGGGGTCTTTAGCGGCAGCGTGGTGATCACGAACAATGATTTCAACGAGGGCAGCTTTGATTTCCTGGTCGGCGGGTCCGTGCTGGCCACCGCAGTGCCTGCGGGCATGCTGGACACCACGTTTGCAGGGACCGGCAGCGTCATCACCGGCAACGGTGGAGCCGGGGGCATCCTGAACGGTGTCGTCGTGCAGGCTGACGGCAAGAACGTGGTCGTGGGCTACACGCACAATGGCATCAGCAATGACTTCGTGATCATGCGTTACAATACGAACGGCTCGCTGGACTCCAGCTTTGGCACCGGGGGCATCGCCATCGTCGCGGTGACGAGTGCAGCAGACAATGCAGCACGCGTCGCACTCCAGTCTGACGGTAAGATCGTTGTTTGCGGCACGGCAAACTCGGACTTCGCGGTGGTCCGGCTAAACACCAACGGCACACTAGATACCTCCTTTGACACAGACGGCATCGTGACCACGCCCGTGCTGACTGGGGCGGATATCGGCACAGACCTAGCGATTCAGACGGACGGCAAGATCGTCGTCGCGGGCTACGCGAGCAACGGGGCCAACAATGACTTCGCCGTCGTGCGCTACAATGCGAATGGCAGCCTGGACACCAGCTTTGATACGGATGGCAAGGTGACCACCGCCGTGGGAACAGGTCGTGACGAGGCAAACGCCGTGGCACTGACTTCCACGGGCCTCATCATCGCGGCAGGCCGAGCAGCCATCACCGGCAGCGGCGACGATTTCGCCCTTGTGCGCTATACCACCGCTGGGGCATTGGACACCACCTTCGATACGGACGGAAAATTCACCCACATCATGGGCACAGGAGCGGCCAATGATATCATTTATGACGTCGCCGTGGATGCTGCGGACAAAATTTACGCCGCAGGTTCTACGGGTGCGAACAGCGGGCAGGGAGTCTCACGCTACACGGCCGCCGGGGCGCTGGACACCAGCTTTCTCGGTGGCGGCAGAGCCTATGGTTACTACTTGGGCTCGGCGCAGACATTCGCCACCGCGCTGCAAGTCCAGTCGGACGGAAGAATCGTCACGACTGGCTACGGATGGAACGGGACATTCTATGACGCGTTCATCTCGCGCTTTAACAGCAACGGTTTCATCGACATAGGCTTCGGTGGATCAAGCACCGGCTACGCCACCATCGCTGTGGGACCGCTGAGTGACTATGGCAACGGTCTGGCCCTCCAGTCCGACGGCACGGTGACCGTGGTGGGCAGTGCCTTCAGCAATCTACGAGACACGCCATTTGTCGCCATGTATAACAGTTCAGGTTTTCCCGTCACCTCCTTTGATGGAGATGGCCTAGTCACCACGATCCCTGGCGTGGCTTTGGATTTCGGCACCTCGCTAGCCTTGAAGTCCGATGGCAGCGCCCTTCTCGGCGGATACTCGAGCGCCACCCGCTCCGAGGATTTCGCGGCCATGCAATGGCTGGCAGACGGCACGCTCAACAGCACTTTCGGCCCCGGCGGCAAGGCGGTCATCAGCGCCTCCAGCTCCACGGAGCGCAGTTACGCTGCCGCTTTCCAAAGTGACGGCAAAGTCCTCCTCGGCGGCTCCATCACCAACACCAATAATGATGACTTCCAGCTCCTGCGCCTGAACGCCGACGGCACGGCCGACAACAGTTTCGATACGGACGGGCGTGTCAGCACCACCATCGGCACCCTCGGCGAGATCGCCCGTGCCATCCTCGTGCAGCCGGATGGCAACATCATCCTCGCCGGCTACAGCCGCGGTGCCACGAATGACGACTTCGCCCTCGTCCGCTACCTCCCCGCCGGATCACTCGACCTCACCTTCGATACCGATGGCAAAGTGACCACCGCCGTCGGCAGCGGCACCGATCAAGCATTTGCGGCAGCACTCCAGCCGGACGGCAAAATCCTCGTTGCAGGCTCGGCGGCCATGACCAACACCGACTTCGCCGTCGTGCGCTACAATGCCAATGGCAGCCTCGACACCAGCTTTGACACGGATGGCAGAGCCACCTTCACCATGGGCACTGGCACGGACATCGCCTATGCCGTCCGCTTGCAGAGCAGCGGGAAAATCATTGTCGCCGGGGATGCCTCCAACGACTTCGGCATCCTTCGCCTCAACGCCAACGGCAGCCTCGACACCACCTTTGGCACAAGCGGGCGCATCATCACTGCAGTCGGTGCCGGTGTGGACAGTTGCCTCGCCATGGCGGTGCAGACGGATGACAAAATCATCGCCGTGGGCCGCACACACAATGGCACGGACTTCGACATCGCCATCTACCGCTTCACCGCCGAAGGGCAGTTGGACACGAGCTTTGGCACCGTCGGCCGCATCATCACCTCCCCTGGCACTGGAGACGACTATGCCAACGCGGTCGAAGTCATGATGGACGGGCGCATCGTCGTCGGCGGCTACGCTTATCAGGGCACGAATGCCGAGTTCCTCATCCTTCGCTACTCAGGCGGCTCCTTGCAGCCGGAAATCGCCCTCTTCAATGGCGACAGCATCCTCTCCCCCGCTCTCAACGACGGACAGCTCACAGCGGTCGATTTCGGCTCTGTCGCCGTCGGCAGCCCCATCACGCGGGACTTCACCATCTCCAACACCGGCAGCGCGGACCTCATTCTCACCAGCATCACGCCCCCGGCCGGTTTTAGCGTGTTCAATGCCCCCGCTCTCGTCCCGGCCGCTGGCACCGCCGTTTTTCAGCTTCGGCTCACCGCCGCCTCCGCCGGCCTGTTCAGCGGAAATGTCATCCTGAGCAGCAATGACGCCGACGAGGCCTCTTTTGATTTCCCGGTCAAAGGCGGCGTGGACCAGCCCGAAATCGCCCTCACCGCCCAGGGCGTCCCCATGCTCGACGCACAGACACAGCCCGCCGCCTTCCGCACCACCTCGCAGGGCAGCCCGGTCATGCAAAGCTTTGCCATTCAAAACGTCGGCTTTGCCACCTTGAGCATCACCAGCATCACGCCCCCCGCCGGCTTCACCGTGCAAAACGTGCCCGCCAGCATCCCCACTGGCTCCTCCGCCACTTTCCAGCTCACCCTCACCGCTGCCTCCGTGGGCAGTTTCGCCGGAAACGCCGTCATCATCAGCAATGATACTGACGAAGCTAGTTTCGAACTCCCCGTCGCCGGAAATGTCCTCGCGGGATCCGTTTCACCCGGCCAGGCGGACCCATCCTTCAGCGGCGATGGTCTCGCCACCGCAGGCTTCACCTCCGCATTCGCCTACAACATGATCATGCAGCCGGACCAGAAACTCCTCGTCGCCGGTTTCGTCAACACACCCACGGACACCGCCATCGCACGCTTCCTACCAAACGGCTCCATTGACACCAGCTACGGCACCAGCGGCCGCACCACCACCGCCGTCAGCACCAGCAGCGATACCGCCTACGCCCTCGCCCTCCAGCCCGATGGGCGCCTGATCATTGCCGGTGAGGCCTCAATCAGTAGCAGCACCGACTTCATGCTCCTGCGGCAGAATGCCGACGGCACTCCTGACAACACCTTCGATACCGACGGCAGGCTTACCCTCGCCCACGGCACCCTCACCGATGGTGCCCGTGCCGTTGTCGTCCAAAACGACGGCCGAATCGTCGTCGCAGGCATGTCCGGTAACGGCACCACCGACGACATCGCCCTCGCCCGCTTCAACACCAACGGCAGCCTCGATACCACCTACGGCACCGCCGGAAGGGTCACCTCCAACATCTCCGCCGGCCTCGACCGCGCCTATGCCGCCGTCCTTTACCCCGGAGGCCGCGTCCTCATCGCCGGCGAAACACGCAACGCCGCCAACACCAGCACCGACTTCGCCCTCGTCCGCTACAATTCCAACGGCACCCTCGACACCAGCTTCGGCACCGGC
The DNA here is from genome assembly GCA_044370285.1 of Prosthecobacter sp. GTDB lineage: Bacteria > Verrucomicrobiota > Verrucomicrobiia > Verrucomicrobiales > Verrucomicrobiaceae > Prosthecobacter. Next base: position 56,472 of record JBILVU010000006.1, on the reverse strand, counting down.
GGCATCGTCAAAATCACCCCCGGCACCGGCACTGACATCGCCAATGCCCTCCTCGTCCTACCGAATGGGCGTATCCTCGTCGCGGGCGAGGCCGCCGGAGATGCCGCCATCGCCCGCCTCATGCCTGACGGAGCACTCGACACCACCTTCGGCACCAGTGGCTGGACCGTCCTGCCCGTCCTCGCCGCCGCGGACATCATCCGTGCCATCGCACTCCAGCCAGATGGACGCATCCTCGCCACCGGCAGCGCCAGCAACGGCACCAATCTCGACCTCGCCGTCATGCGCTTCCTAGAAAGCGGCCAGCCAGACGCCACATTCGGCACCGGCGGCAAGCGCACCTTTGCCCCCGGCACGGCCAATGACATCGGACGCGGCATCGCCGTGCAAAACGACGGCTCCATAGTCATAGGTGGCGGCGGTGTCATCGGCGGACTCAATGACTTCTTCGTCATGCGCCTCCTGCCTGACGCCCTCGTCCCCGAAATCGTCCTCCACAACGGGGCCAGCACCACCGCCCCCCAGCTCATCGACGGACAGACCGCCGCCGTCGATTTCGGCATCGCCGCGCTCGGCACGCCCGTCCTGCGTAGCTTCACCCTGCGAAACACCGGCACCTCAGACCTCGCCATCAGCACCATCACACCACCCTCCGGCTACACACTTCTCGCTGCGCCCGCCACGCCGCTCACGCCAGACAGCACTCACACCTTCCAGGCCCGCCTCGATGCCGCTTCCACCGGCACCTTCAGCGGCACCCTCACCATCAACAACAACGACGGCAACGAATCCACCTTCGATTTCCCCCTCACCAGCCTCGTCACGGGCAGCCTCCCCTACCAGACCTGGGCCACCGCAGCCGGTCTAGGCACCTCCAACGCTGCCGAAACCACCAATCCCGCAGGCGATGGCCTCTCGAACCTCCTTAAATACGCCTTCAACCTCAATCCCGCCGTCGTGGACCTGCGCACGCTACTTCCCGGCACCGGCACCTCCGGCCTTCCCGCCGCCGAACGCAGCGGCAGCGGCCCAGGCACCGTCTTCCGCATCGAATTCATCCGCCGCACCTCCGGCGGCATCACCTACCTCCCGGAAAAATCCACCACGCTCAGCTCCTGGGCTCCCATCACCACCACGCCGGTCATCACGCCCATCGCCCCCGGCTGGGAACGCGTCATCATCGAAGAACCCGCTGATCCCGCCACCGTGGACAAGATCTTCAGCCGCGTCCGCGTCACGCAGCCGTGAGCGCAGCCAAAGTCTCCCGGTGTGATCTCAGATGCCAACCACCAGCCTTGCATCCTCGTCGAGCAAGCCATCGAGATTGATGAACTGCACGTCTTTAAAATCATCAAAGGAAACGCCATAGACGCAGTGACGCGCGGAAATGCGTGGTTGTGGCAGTTCTGCCTCGACGCTTTCGCGCCCGAGGCTAGCAAAGATGCGATTGCCGATCACAACCGCCTGCAGCGTGTAGGGCGTTCCCTTCGTGACCGGTGTGGTGATACGCGACGATGCCAGCATGTGGTGAGTCACGGGGCTGGAGACGTCATACCGTTCCACGACCAGCGAATAACCGCCATGCAGGTAGATGTTGTAATTGGCCTGCGAAGTGTCCCGCAGCAGCAGTTCCGGCATCTGGGTGGTGTGAAGTCCCGCGAACGTGGCCCTCACGCCCCAATTGGCTCCCACAGCGTGGACAGGCTGAAGCGTGGCATGCTTGGAAAGCCGCATCCAGCCATCGCTTTTCTCCACCAGATCATCCTGCTCGGCCTTGGTCGGCCGCACGCCGCACCAGATGCCGCGAGGAAAAGATCGCTGAATGCCTTCTGGCGGCAGCGGAGGCGTGTTTTGCAGCTTTTTCAGCGCCTCAGGCGTCAAGCGTGCCTTGTCGGCCTCGATGAGTTGATCGCTCCTTTGCCGACGAAGAATGAAAAACGCCGCTGGCACGGCTAGCACCGATGAAAAGGCCGCCACAGCCCGCCGACGGCTCCAGCCACTCGTGACAGACTCCCGCACCCTTTCGAGTTCACGGCGCAAAATGCTCACATCGGCCTGTCGCCGCGCGGGTTCTGTTTCGAGGGCCTTCTCGATCACTCGATCCCAACGGCTGGAGATGTCCACCACACTCGATGGTGCCCGCCAGCGTCCGCGCGGCAGATGCCCCGTCAGCAAGTGGTAAAGCAGCACACCTAGGCTGTAAACATCGGTGCGGGCATCCACCGTGCTCCCTGCATGCTGCTCAGGAGCTGCATAGTCCGGAGTGCCGAGTCGCCCGCTGTGCAGCGTGAGGCTCTCATCCGTCACCAGAAACTTCGCCAGGCCAAAATCCGCCACTTTGACATGTCCTTCGGAGGTCAGCAGGACATTCGAAGGCTTGATATCGCGGTGCACGATTCCCAGCGCATGCGCCGCCTCCAACGCCTTGCAGATTTCGAGGCCAATCTGAAGGATCCTGATCTCCTCCATATCCCCCTGGCGCTGATGCGCGGTGAGATCACCACCCTCCACATGCTCCATCACCAAATACAGGTGCTCCGGCCCGGCTTCGCCGTGTTCATAAACACGAACCACATTCGGATGGTCCAGCCGCGCCAGCACCAGCGCCTCCTGTCGGAATCGTTTCTCCGCCTCGTCGCCGTCTGACTGCCGCCGCATGATCTTCACAGCCACTCGCCTCTCCAGCCCGCGCTGCTCCGCCAGATATACCAGCCCCATGCCACCACGCCCGATAAGCCTTTGCACCGAAAAACGCCCCACAGGTAGAAGAGCCTCAATTTGAGAAGGCGTGGGCAACTCAGCAGCGATTGGTGACTCTGCCGCTGGCAAGCTGCGTGTTACGTCGTGAGATCGAGAATCCGCCATGCGCCGTTTCTAGGCCGGGATGCCTCCCGTGCCAAGAAACGGCGTTATCGTTTTTCAGCGATGCCGACGTGTCACTGAGCCTCAACCAGTTCCGACCTGTCAGTCACCGCACCTCGGATGGCCTTGGCTTCAAACTGCCTGAACATGCCCTGCACATCCTCAACGTAATCGACGATCACAGGTCTGCCTCCCTCCATGCGCCAGGCTGGAACGCTCAGTTTGTAACCGACGATCGTTCCCGTGCTGAAGGAACTGTTGATCTTGTGACGGCCCTCAGATTTGAATTCGAAGTCACCAGGAATGCCCGCGAGGGGCATCAGGTTCACCTTCGCGCTGAAGGTGCCGCCACTGTTCGTTTCTTCCCGGTGGCTCGGGAAGTCCTTGATGTCGGATTTGCCCACCTTGGCCACTGCGGTGACGATACGCGGTGCGTTCATGCGGTAAAACATATGCTCCAGCAGGCTCCTGTTCTTCGGTGAGTTCAGCTCCTCCAGAAGTTCCCGCTTCGACATGATCTCCTTGATGTCAAAAAAGCCTTTGCTGACCTTCTTGCTGTCTGCCTTTGCCTCCGCCTTTGCCAGCCCCAGATCCGCCAACTCGCTCAGGTTCAGTCCACCGCTCCAGGACTTCTCCTCGTCGATGATCAATACGGTTTCGATGGCTGTGATGTTTGTCTGGCTGCCAGGGGTTCCGATCCGCACAAAATCATAAGTCGCCAGCATGTTACGGCCCGCCTCGTTGACCTTGTCTCCGACCCACAGCATATCGGCCCGGTAGGCTGCGGGTTTTCGGAAGCGTGTGCCCATCACCTGCAAGGTGTTGGTTTTTTGCCTGGTGAGGGCGCGTGCGCTGTCACAACTGGCAAGCGTTGCTGCCGCCACAAAGCTGAGGCATAAAAATAGTATCTGGCGAGTGTTCATGATGATCTTTGGTGAATGTGTTTCTGTCAGTACCTCGCGCCGCGGCCCGAGACTCAGGCACCGTGAAAAGCCCGTGTCCCGCAACGCGCGGCGGAGGTTTCGAGGTTATGTTTCACCATCGCCTCACCTGCCATTGGCAGGCCTGCCAATGCCCGGAAGCGGATGCCCGCTTGCTGATTTCCATCCGCCGGATATGCCGCCTTCCATGAAAGGCGAAGATTCCTGGCTCGAATGGAACGGCTCACGCCACCCGGTGCGCGATGCCCTGCTCATCGGACGCGGTGAGGACAACGATCTGGCACTCCTCGAGGACAAGGCCGCCTCCCGCAGGCACGCGCTGCTCATTCGTCACTCAGACGGCATCTGGATCAGTGACCTCGGCAGCCGCAACGGCACCTCCGTCAACACGCAGCGTCTTCTGCATGCTCGGCTGCTGCGTGACCGGGATGAAATCCTACTTGGCTCACAGCGCCTGCGGTTTCACAGCCATCTCCCGGTGACAACCGATGCGCGGCAACACGATGACACCACCCAGGTGGCATCGCACTCCCTGGCTCAGAGAAGTTCCGCAGCGCTCACCTGCGAGCTCATCGTCGTCGATGCCGAGGGTGAAATTTTGGAGGGAGACAAGGCTGCGCGTTGGTTTTTCGGCAAAAAACTCGAGCGCCGCATCGGCAGCCGTCATTCACGTCTGCCACAGCCCGTTCGCACTTGGCTGGGCCGGGTCCGCACCGCCAGCGGACCTGCCACGCCCCCCTTGGAGATCGCGGATGCCGACCGCCGCCTGCTCATCACACTCTGCCGCCGTCATGAGCAGCGTTACTTTCTCCTGGTGCGTGAAGACAGCGCCGAAACCACCTGCCTGCGGCTGCGCACGCTGGGCCTCAGCCCTCGCGAGGCCGAGGTCATGCACTGGGTGCTCGAAGGGAAGACCAACCCCGAAATCGCCGCTATCCTCGAAATCACCATCCATACCGCGAACCGCCATATGGAGCACATCCTGGCCAAGCTCGGCGTCGAAAACCGTCAGAAGGCCATCGTGACCGTCATGGAGCGCCTCGCCACGCCATAAATCCACTGGCAGAGGAGCCCGAGTTCAGGCATGGAAACGCCCCCTTTCCATGCTCTCCCAACTCGATTCCCTTAAAACCGACGCTCTCGCTGCTCTTGCCGCCGCGCAGGATGAAGCCACGCTCGAAGCCGTCCGCGTGAACTTCCTCGGCAAAAAAGGCAGTGTCACCGCGCTGAGCCAAAACATGCGGGACGTGCCCGTCGATCAGAAAAAGGAAGTCGGTGCCAAACTCAACGACGTGCGCACCGCCATCACCGATGGCATCGAGTCGAAGAAACTCGCTCTTCAGGCCGCGCTCGATGCCAAGGCCGTCGAAGGCATCGACATCACGCTTCCAGGCCGTCCCGGCACCGGAAACGGCGCTTTGCACCCACTCACGCAGATCCGCGATCTCGCCATTCGCACGCTTCGTCGCCTCGGTTTCATTTTGGCCGAAGGCCCGGAGATCGAGACCGAGTGGCACTGCTTTGATGCTCTCAACACGCCCGCCGATCACCCCGCCCGCAACGAGAAGGACACCTTTTACCTCCCCGATGGCCGCCTGCTGCGCACGCACACCTCCAGCGTGCAAATCCGCACCATGGAAGCCGCGAAGTCGCTGCCCATCCGCATCATCGCCCCCGGCGCCGCGTATCGCCGCGATGAGATCGACGCCACGCACCTCAGCGTCTTCAACCAGCTCGAAGGCCTCTACGTCTCCAACGACGTGAGCCTCGCCGATCTCAAAGGCACGCTCGAAGCCTTCTTCCGCGAAATTTTCGGCCCCGGCACCGCCGTGCGCTTCCGCCCACACTTCTTCCCATTCACCGAGCCCAGCTTCGAGATCGATGTGAAGCTCGAAGCCAAAGGCAAAGACGCCCGCTGGATCGAAATCGCCGGCTGCGGCATGGTCGACCCCGCCGTCTTTGAAGCCATCAATAAAGCGCGTGGCGATCAACTTTTCGATCCCGAGACCACCACCGGCTTCGCCTTCGGCCTCGGCCTCGACCGCCTCGCCATGATCCTCCACAGCATCACCGACATCCGTCACCTCATCGAAAACGACGTCCGCTTCCTCCAGCAGTTCGCCGCTTAAAGCCAAAAGGCAGGAGAATGGGGGCAGCAGAATGTCTCTGATTCTTTTGCCCCCATTCTTCTGCCTAAATCATTCCCGTCATGCAAGTCTCCCTCTCCTGGCTCAGCACTCATCTCGATCTCAGCAGCTACACCGTTCCGCAGCTTTCTGATCTCCTCACCTTCGCCGGTGTCGAGGTCGAGGGCATCGAAGAACGCGGCGTGACCACCGACAAAGTCGTCGTGGCTCAAATCGACTCCTTTGTGCAGCATCCGAATGCCGACAAACTCAGCGTCTGCCAAGTCAACGACGGCACCGGCACTCGCCAGATCGTCTGCGGCGCGAAGAACTTCAAAGCGGGTGACAAAGTGCCTCTCGCACTGCCTGGAGCCGTTTTGCCCGGCGGATTCACCATCAAAGAAGGCAAACTGCGCGATGTGGCCAGCCTGGGCATGATGTGCAGCGGCAAAGAACTCGGCCTCGGCGACGATCACGCCGGCTTGCTGATCATGTCGCCCGATTCACCCGTCGGCACGCCCTTCAATCAGCTCAATCCGGCCGACGTGCTCTTCGACCTCGAGATCACGCCGAATCGCCCCGACCTCCTCAGCCACCTCGGCCTCGCCCGCGAACTCAGCGCCCTCACCGGCATCCCCCTCAAAGGCCATCGCGATTACACCGCCACCAAGACCAAAACCGGCGCCTCCGACATCAAACTCGAAGCCAAAGACGCCTGCCCGCTTTATACCGCCCGCCTCATCAAAGGCGTCAAAGTCGGCCCCAGCCCCGAGTGGCTGCGTCGTCGCCTCGAAAGCATCGGCCTGCGCCCAATCAACAGCATCGTGGACATCACCAACTACGTCATGATGGAGATGGGCCAGTCGCTGCATTGCTTTGACCTCGACAAGCTCAGCGGCTCCATCGTCGTGCGCCAAGCCACCGAAGGCGAAAAATTCCTCGCTCTCGATTCGCAAACCTACACGCTGCAAACCGACGACCTCGTCATCGCCGATCAAAAGCGTGCCGTCGCCATTGCCGGTGTCATGGGCGGCGAAGAAACCGGCGTCACCGAGACCACCACGAACGTGCTCCTCGAAGCCGCTTGGTTCACACCTTCGAACATCCGCCGCACCTCCCGCCGACTCGGTCTTAGCAGCGACAGCAGCTACCGTTTCGAGCGCGGCATCGACCCCCAGCAAGTCCAAGGAGCCTCCGAACTCGCCACGAGACTCATCCTCGAAATCGCCGGAGGCACCGCAGACGACGTTTTGCTCGTCGCAGGCGAAACACCCGTTTTGACCTCCGAAATCACGCTCGACGACGACCGCGCTCGCAAGCTCCTCGGCACGGCGGATCTCTCCAGCGACGAAATCCGCTCCATTTTGACCAAACTCGGCCTCACGCTCGAAAACGGCCGCTGGACCGTCCCCAGCTACCGCGCCGACCTCCAGCGCCCCGTCGATCTCATCGAGGAAATCGCCCGCGTCATCGGCCTCGACCGCGTTCCTTCCAAAATGGCCGCCGTCGCCGTCCCCAGCGATGCCACGGATCGCGCTTACGACTTCGCCATGACCCTTCGTCAGGCTTTGGTCAATCGTGGCTGCTTTGAAGCGCAAACCCTGCGCCTCGTTGCCGAATCCCAACTCGCCGACACCCTCGGCGGCGGCACCGGCGTCGCCGTGAAAAATCCGCTCAGCGAAGACCACACCACGCTGCGCCCCAGCATCATCCCAGGCCTCATCGCCACCGCCGCGCTGAACATCCGCCAAGGCGCCGACCGCCTGCGATTCTTCGAGCTCGGCCGCGTCTTCCTCAAGCTCCCAAATGGTGGCAGCCGCGAAGAAGAACGCCTCGCCATCCTCATCAGCGGCCCCGTCAGCCCATCCAGCTGGCACGCCCGCACCCCGCAGGCTGCCGACATCCATGAGCTCATGGGCCTCATCCAAAATCTGCCCGGCCTCAGCCGCGTCAGCATCGAGCCGAAGGCCGTCAAAGAATCCCCCGCGAACTTCCTGCTCACCAGCGAACTCCGCGCCGGCAATCGCAACCTCGGCTGGATCGCCCAACTGCATCCCTCCCGCGCCCGCGACATCAGCGCCCGTCATCCCGTCTATGTCGCCGAGCTGCTCCTCAGCGCCCTACGCCAAGGCAGCACCGGCCCCGCGAAATTTGAAGAGCTCCCCCGCTTCCCCGGCATGACCCGCGATGTCGCCATGGAAGTCCCCACCGACCTCCCCCACGCCAAAGTCGCCACCTTCTTCGCCACACAGAAAGAGCCCCTCTTCATCGCCAGCGAAGTCTTCGACGTCTTCACCGACCCCACCGGCCAAAAGATCCCCAGCGACCGCAAATCCATCGCCTGGACCCTCACCTACCGCAGCCCCGAAAAGACCCTCGAAACCGCCGAAGTCGATGCCGCCCACCAGCGCATCCTCGCCGCGCTGGAGAAGGCTCTGCCGGCCACGGTGCGGCGGTAGTGAGCAGCCGACTTGACGCCATCGGGCTCCTCCTGCAGCATCGCAAGATGCTTCCCAGATCACTCTCGTCGCTGATCCCTGCCCTCGGATTTGCTTCATGCCTATTCTTGGCAGATGAGCTCTCAGCCCAGACGGTGTTTGCACCTGTGGAGGTTCAGATCACCTCGACGGCCGGGCTGGTGAATGTCACGTCAGCGACAGGGACGAAAATCACCGATCTTCAAGTGCCCACAGCCAGCGGAGAAAAGCCGACCACGGCGACGCATCGGCCGGGAGCCGTCATTGAGACGGGTCCTGACAGCCAAGCCACCGTTTCGATCCCAGGCGCGGGGTCCATGCTGCTCGGAGCCGAAACCCAGGTGCGCCTGCCGAAGACGGGCGACAAAGCCCAATCGCTCGAGCTGCTCAAAGGCAAACTCTTCCTCAACATCAGCGCCGAGGAGGTGAAAAAGCGGGGCGACGCCAGCTTCCGACTGAAAACGCCCGCCGCGCTGCTCGCAGTCAAAGGGACGAAGTTCTTCGCCTCCGTAGAAAATGCTTCGGAGACCTGCGGTGTGCATGAGGGCATCATTGGCAGCTATCCCATTGCCTCAGGGCTGCTAAATGAGGTGCAGGCGGGATACGCATTGAGCGTGTTCAAAGGCAAGCCACCTGCTATCCGCCGACTCACTGAGAAGGAGCGCCGTGAGGAGATTAACTATCAACTCGCCGTCGCTGAGGGCCGCTTCACGAACAGCCTAGGCATGAAGTTTGCGCCCGTTCCAGGCACAAACGCGTTGTTTTGCATTCACGAAACGCGCAACAGCGACTTTCAGCCATTTGTATTGGCGATGGAATCGACTGATGAAAAAGTTCAGTGGAAGGGTGGTAAACCAGACAATCATCCCGTTTATGGCATTGAAATTGCAGCGGCAGTAGATTTTTGCCGTTGGTTGGAGGAAAAAGAGAAGGGCGTTATCAGTTACCGTCTTCCAACGGATGAAGAATGGAGCTACGCTGTGGGTATAGGCAGAAGGGAGTCTGCACTGTTGCCACTCGCAAAAAAAGATTTGCATCTGCTTCTGGATGGAAAAATCATGGCGTTTCCTTGGATGGGTTCCTGGCCCCCTGGTTATAGAGTTGGCAACTATTATGACGAAAGCGCGTCCATTGACCCGTTCACAGGTCGCCGGGTAACGCAACCCTACCTGAATGGATACACGGACAATTACCCTGGCCTCGCCCCAGTGATGAGTTTCAGACCAAATCGTTTTGGATTATTTGATTTGGGCGGGAATGTTTTGGAGTGGGTTTACATTCAACCGGAAGTAGAAGACTGGGGAAGAAGCGTCGGTCCGCCAGGGGCAAAGAAATCTCCCCTGACAACAACTGCTCGCGGAGGTGACTGGTCTTCTGGAACATTGGATGCCATTTTGTCATCCAAGCGCTTTCGGGTGGAGACATCTGGATTCCGCGTGGTCATAGATGGAATCATGGATCGCAGGATTAAATGACAAAGTTAGGCTTGTCTGCACGGCAGTTGTTCAGCGCACAAAGATTCCAGCAATATGGCTCATCATTTAAGCCTCAAAAAGCGTCTATTATTTGGTGGCCTGATCAGTCTCAGTCTGGCTTTCTTGGTTTTGTGCGGAGCTTTTGACTCGCTGGAAGACCTCTCCGTTGACGCACGTCTGCGAACACGGAAGCCACAGGCGGTTTCGGATGAAGTTCGGCTGGTGGGCATTGGCGACCGGGATGTGGGAACGGTGTTGGGGCGGTGGCCTTTTCCAAGGGCGGTGCATGGGAATGTGCTGCGCATCTTGAAGGCCTTGGTAGCTCGCCATGTGACTTTTGATGTGCTGTTCAAGGAGCCATCAGCGGATGCATTTTCTATCATGCCAATAAGTGTGGCTTGACCCCATTTTGCTCCATGGGTAGCCTGCGGTCATGATCGCCACTCGCACACCTCTCCGTCAGCGTGCTCTCAAACTGTCAGCATCAAGGCGGATGAGCCTTGCCGTCTTGCTGTTGGAGAGTCTGGAGGAGACGACCCCCGATGCTTCGGTGCTCAAGGAGCTGAAAAAGAGATCGGCTGAACTGCGCAGCGGACGGGTGAAGGGACTGACCACCGAGAAAGCGTATGGATTCTCGCTTTGAGCTGATCCATCATCCGCAGGCGGCGGAGGATTTTCGACAGTCCGAGGGATACTTTGCAGAGATCGACAAGGATTTAGCCGAACTTTTCCGGGCTGATTTTCAGGTCGTGTTGCGAGGGATTGCCGCAGGGAGATTCAAGGGGCAGCTTTTAGCTGTCGGACAGGCCATCCGTTGGGTGAAGCTGGCTCACTTTTCCCACAAGGTATTTTTCGAGCCGGATGGGACGGCTCGCCTCCTCGTGCTCGGTGTGATCAGCGGACGCCGACATCCCACACGCATCCGGCTCTTGTTGGGGCGTCGCCGTCGGGCGTAACTTGCACCCCTCATGAACCATCTCCTCCGCCTCCAAGCCCGTTTCCTGCTCGGCTGCCTCGTGGGCCTGCTGGTGGCTGCTTTGGCGTGCGTGAGCCTGTTTGACCAGGTGGAGGACCTCACTGTGGACGCGCGTCTGCGGACGCGAAAGCCGCAGATCGTTTCCGATGAGGTGCGTCTCGTGGGAATCGGCGACCGGGATGTGGGATCGCCTCTGGGGCGGTGGCCGTTTCCGAGGGCGGTGCATGGGGATGTGCTGCGCATCTTGAAGGCGGTGGGGGCCCGGCATGTGACCTTTGATGTGCTTTTCACGGAGTCCTCCGAAGTGCCGGAGCAGGATGTGGCGCTCCAGCAGGCGGTGGAGGAACACGGGCAGGTGACGCTGGCCTACCACTTCGAACAGGCGGAAATCGGCGCAAAGGCGGCTGCATCCTCTGAGCGTCCGCATTTCCTGCCGGATGGTAGTCGCTTTGGCCTCCAGGTGAAGGATTGGACACTCGTGAAGGGGCTTTTGCCCATTGCGCCATTCGCTCCGATGAAAGCAGGCTACGGCGCGGTGAACGCGGTGCCAGATGCCGACGGCGTGATCCGCCGTGCGCCCTTATTCTTTGCGCATGAAGGCAGGCTGTATCCCAGCCTCGCGATGCAGACGATCATATCCTACCTCGGGCTGAAGGAGGATCAGATCCGCATCGCCCCAGGGCATGAGGTGACGCTGGTGGACACCCCACGAGGCACATTGCACATCCCCATTGATGAGCACGGGCAGTATCGGGTGAACTTTCTCGGAGACATCGGCATCTTCACGCCTGCTTATGAATACATTGATCTCCATCTGGCGGTCGAACGGCCGGAGGATGGGGCGCGAGCCGCAGCCGACTTTAAAGACCGCGCCGTGCTGATCGGGCTGGCGAGTAGCGGCAACACGGACGTGGCCAGCACCTCCATCGGCCGCATGCCCGGAGTGGCGGTACAGGCGATGCTGGTGAGCAACATCCTCACCGGCAATCACCTTCGATTCCTGCCCATCTGGCAGCAGATGCTGCTCATCATCGGAGCCGGGGCACTGCTCGGGCTGGGCATGTGGCCCGCGAGAGTGTGGCTGGGCATCGCTCTTTTCATCGGCGTGAGCGCCGCATGGTGCTGGGTGGCGTTTCAAGCCGCGAACACAAACCTCATGTTGCCGCTCGTGCCGGTGCTGGCGGCGTTCAGTGGAGCCACACTTGTTTTGCTCGGCCTGGAGGCAGCCTTGATGAAGAAAGACCGCTCACGCGTGGTGAGTGTGCTGGGCCGCTACATCGCCCGGCCCGTCCTGCAGCGTCTGGTGGACACGGACAAATCCGCCCCGGCCTCCACGGAGCGCCGTGAGCTGACGATCTTCTTCTCGGACATCCGCGGTTTCACCGCATGGACGGAACGCGCCGAACCCGACGAGGTCGCGGCTCGTCTCAACGAATACTTCGCCGCCATGACGCCCCTCGTTGAAAAGCACGGGGGCACGCTGGACAAATTCATCGGTGACTGCGTCATGGTTTTCTTCGGCGCACCCGCAGCGGATGAAAAACACGCCCTGCATGCCGTGCAGATGGCGCTCGACATGCAGCAAGAAATGGCCCGCCTAAACGAAAGCTGGCGCAAACGGGGCTACGACCCGCTGCACATCGGCATCGGCATCCACACCGGCTTTGTCACCGTCGGCAGCTTCGGCTCCGCCGAATTCCTCGACTACACCGTCATCGGCCGCGCCGTGAATCTCGCCGCCCGCATTGAATCCCAAGCCGAAGGCGGCAAAGTCCTCATCTCCGCCCGCACCCATTCGCTCGTCCGCGACGAGGTGAAAACTCAGCCGCACCCTGACCTCGTACTGAAAGGCATCCCCGATCCGCAGGTGGTGTGGGAGGCGGTGAATAGATGATCCCCCCTCTTCATCGCCAGCGAAGTCTTCGATGTCTTCACCGACCTCACCGCCAAACGTCTCGCCGCAGACCGCAAATCCATCGCCTGGACCCTCACCTACCGCAGCCCCGAAAAGACCCTCGAAACCGCCGAAGTCGATGCCGCCCACCAGCGCATCCTCGCCGCGCTCGAGAAGGCTCTGCCTGCGACGGTGCGCAGGTGATTTGGAGCGGCTCTGAGATTGCTTACCCCTCCGCGAAGTAATCCTCGTCCGCTCGCTTGAGGACGTAGGTCTCGCGGGTGGAGACGCCGACGCCGTAGTCGATCATGTGTTCGGCGAGGCGCTGGCCGTTGATGAGGACGATCTTCTGACCCACCGTTTTGACGTAAAGCTTGGCTGGCTCTGTGAAGTCGCTGGTGGTGACTTGGCAAGTCCCTCTCCTTGGGGGCGCTTGGAGAGGCGGGAAGGGGCGGAAACTTTTTCCCGGAGGACGGTATCTTTTTCGCGGAGGACAGTGCCTCTGGAAGAAAGAATGGCGCGGCGGAGCCGCCGATGGGCGGTGCCGAGCCTGTGGATGAACCTTTTACCCCGGAGGGCTGGCTGATGGCCCAGTGGAACGGCGGGGCGTCGTGGTCGTCCGGGGTTTTATGGGGGGCGTAGGACGCGGAGCGCGGCGGAGACGATCTCCCATAGACGGATCGACGAAGACAGTCGCGAGGGCCCTATCGTTGATGGTCTATTCGGACTCAAGGAGCGGCACTTTCCAAGTGCCGGTGTCATCCAGGCCCGGACTTGGCAAGTCCGGCTCCTTGGGGAGCAGCGGCGGGAACCAAGTCCCGCCCTCCCTTCTTTGACCGCCTGAAGGCGGGACTCCAGAACCCAAGACCCGGGCTACTGCGAAGCCGCGAAGCGGACCCCGAACTCCAGAACGGGCTAAAGCCCGAACTACGAACTACGTACACCGCCTCTCCGAGGCGGACATTCGGCGGGAATCAAATCCCGCCCTACCAGTCTCATGGTCATTTTCACTTCAAAACCTCACTCGCAGATAGGTGCCGAGGATGGATTCGTGGGTCCAGGCGGCTTGGGTGCGGTTGGAGGCGATCATGTAGAAGAGGTCGAGATCGGTCTGGCGGCCGAGTTTGAAGGTGAGGCCGAGGGGGATGAGGCGGTTCTCGGTCTGCTGGAGGCGGTGGAGGTCGGTGAGCCATTCGTTGCTGACGAAGAGGCGGGTGAGCGGGCCGAGGGGTCGCGGGAAGGTCCAGGCGAGTTGGAGTCGCTGGCGGCTGCGGTGGGTGGTGAAGGTTTGCGCTTCGTTCCAGCGCCATTCGAGTCGGTTCCGCCATTCGAGGGCGAGGTGCGGGGTGAGATCGAATTGTGGATTGAGTTCCAGCTCGGGGCGAAACTGCATGAGGCGATCTCCGGTGCGGGTGTTTTCGATGCTGAGAAGGGAGAGGCCGATGCCGCCTTCGAGCCAGGGTAGCAGGGCGTGCTTCACACGCGGGCTGGCGATTTGGACGTAGGAGCCATCGTCCACATCAGCGCGGTTGCCGAGGAAGAGGGAGGCGCGGGTTTGAGCGGAACGCCAGTATTCGAGATTGGTCCATGCCCACCACTCGTCGGCATGGAGGCAGGTGGTGGTGAGCAGAAGCAGGAGGAGCAGGCGCATTCTCTCCTCCTAGAGAAGGAAAAGGGCCAGTCTGGATGAATTGCTGGCACAATGATCATTCATCATTAAAACATGCCTCCTTCCCATGGTCCCTCTCCTCGACGTCAACGCCCAGAACCACCCGCTCGAATCTGAACTCCAGGCCGCCTTTAGCCAGGTGCTGAAGCATGGCCGGTTCATCATGGGACCGGAGATGGAGACTTTTGAGAAGGAAATCGCGACCATGACGGGCGCGAAGCATGCCCTCTCGGTCTCTTCCGGCACGGATGCGCTGCTGCTGGCCCTGATGGCGCTGAACATCGAACCGGGCGATGAGGTGCTGTGCCCGGCATTCACTTTCTTTGCCACGGCGGGAGCGGTTTCGCGGCTGGGTGCCGTTCCGGTCTTCACGGACATTTGCCCGATCTGCTTCAACCTGGATGTGAACGACGCCCGGAAGAAGATCACCGCCAAAACCAAGGCGATCATCCCGGTGCATCTTTTTGGTCAATGCGCGGACATGGACCCGATCCTAGCCCTGGCAGCCGAACACGGCCTAAAGGTGGTGGAGGACGCGGCGCAGTCCATCGGGGCGGCTTACAAGGGCCGTCAAAGCGGCACGATGGGGCACTTCGGCACCTACAGCTTCTTCCCGAGCAAGAATCTCGGCGGTTTTGGGGATGGTGGCATGCTCGTCACGAATGACGATGAGCTAGCGGAATTCGCCCGCGTGCTCCGTGTGCATGGCAGCAAGCCGAAATACTACCATCACTACGTCGGCGGAAACTTCCGCATGGACACGCTGCAATGCGCCCTGCTGAGCGTGAAGGTGAAACGCTATGCTCAATATACCGCTGAGCGTCAGCGAAATGCCGCTCACTACACCACCGCGTTGTCGAAGCTGCCCGGCATCGTTTTGGCCGATCCGGCGCACTGCAAATGTGCCTCGGCGCAGGCTGCGGCGCTGGCGGCTCAAGGCGCGAAGATTGTCCTGCCAGTGGCTTACGGCCACAATTCGCACATTTGGAACCAGTTCACCCTCCGCGTGCTGGGTGGGAAGCGCGATTCCCTCCGCGACCATCTGGTGGCGAAGAAAATCGGCTGCGATATCTATTACCCCGTGACCCTCGACCAGCAGCAATGCTTTGCGAACCTGCCCGCCGCCAGCCGCAGCGGCTGCGAGGTGGCCCACCAACTCGCTGGCGAGGTGCTGAGCATCCCGATCTACGGGGAGCTAAACGAGGCGCAGCGCGAAGAGGTCATCGCCGCCATCGCGGAGTGGCTGTGAGGGGTAAGGGCACAGAATTTGTTCATTTGGCTAATTGCCCTCCAGCGCCCATCTTCATATAAACGAAACTGAAATGCCGCCTTTTTGATTGGCGGCCAGTCCTACTTCCCAACCGACCAACCACCATGAAGAACCTGCTGACCACCATGAGCTTCCTGCTCATCTCCCAGTTTGCCAGCGCCGCCACGGGCGTCTTTGGCAGTTACGTTCAAATCAACACAGGCAGCACGACGGTCTATGAATTGCAGGACTATGCCTCACCGAATCTCACGGATTTCCAGGGCCTGGACTTGGGAGACTTCACCACTGGCAGCACACTACAGATTTCGAATGCCTCCGCCCTGACCTTTAAAAACATCGGTGCTGGTGACAACGTCACCGGGGCCACTCTCTTCTACCGTGTTTATTCCGGTAGCCCCACCTCCTTTACCAGTGCCGTGCTGAACTTTGGCTCGAATTCCACTGCGGTGGATCTTGGCGGGTCCACCTTCACTGGCGGCGGCGATCAGGAATGGCGTGGGCTTGCCGGTGGCAATATCAACCTGCTGAGCGGCATCACCACCAACGGCACCTACTCGGTCGAACTATACCTGCAGGCGTTCACCAATTTGGGAGATCGCTTCTCCAACAACGGCGGATCGAACTTTATCGCCACGTTCGAAGTCGTGCCGGAGCCTTCGAAGGCACTCTTCGGCATGATGGGCCTCTTCGGCCTCTTCTTGCGCCGCCGCCGCTCCTGAGGTTTTGTTCCCTAGATTGCATTCAAAAGCCCCGCCCTCACCGGTGGGGCTTTTTGTTTTCCTGCGAAACCATCTTCTTGGAGCAGGGTTTGCAGGCTGCATGACCACCGCTAGTCTGGCGGACGCGCTCCCCGCCTTTTTCATGCCCGAACCGGAACGGATCCCCTGCCCCGCTCCCACACCTGCCATCCCGGCGGGTGCGGTGGACGAGTCATCGGATGAAGAAAGTGTGCGCCTGATGCTGCGGGTGAGGGAGGGCGATGAGAAAGCCTTCGAAAGGCTCGTCGAACTCCATCAAGGGGCCGTCGTGGGCACCGTGTATCGCATGCTCAATAGCCTCGATGACGCGCACGATATCGCCCAGCAAGTTTTTATCCGGGTGTGGAGAAGTGCGCCCCGTTATGAAGTCACCGCCAAATTCACCACCTGGCTTTACACCATCACGCGGAACCTCGTCTTCAATGAAACGCGCCGCCGCTCACGCCGAAAAGAGGTGAGCATCGAGCAGGAAAACGAGGACGATCCACCGAAGTACTTTGTGGACCTCAGCGTGGCTGGTGCGGATGAGAATCTGGTGAAGGCGGAATTCCATGAGGCGCTCGATAAAGCCATCGCCGCACTGCCAGAGAAACAGCGCATGGCTGTCATCCTTCGTGGGAAGCAAGATCTGCCGTATGAGGAGATTTGCGTCATCTTGAAGATGTCGCTCCCGGCATTGAAGAGCCTGCTCTTCCGTGCTCGAAACGAGCTCAGAAAGCATTTGGGCCAGCACCTGGGCGAGGCGGTGGATTGATGAGCCTCACGCCTCCGAGGCGGAATTCACCAGCTCAGCCGGGATCTGGCCCACGAAGCGTGGTGCGAGCTCGATGGCCTCAAAGATTTGATGAATCTCCTCCTGTGAGATGTCGCCCGGACGGTCGATCTCGAAATAGACGAGGTCATGACGAGTATCGACTTTGTACCTCACACGCGGGAAGTGGTCCATCTGGTTGCGGAGTTGCATCACGGCGGGCTCCTTGCGCAGACCTGGGGCGTAAATTTCGACTTCGATCATGGTGGTGAATAAGGTTGTACCGGATTGCCTCCCAGACGCCAAGCAAAAAGACCGGGACACCTCACCAAGTTCTAAAAAATTCACTCCAACCACTGAGTTCAGAGGTTTTTGCCCATGAGGTAAGTTCTTTGTCAGCCGCTGCAAATGAGGATTGACCTCGGCAAGCCATTCGTGGGATTCTTATATTTCAATGATGGCTCGTCGTCTCCAGAAGCCATGCCGAGGAATTCGGAAAGCAGTGTCCGCTGTGGTTTGCGGGCTTGGGGTGGTCTTTTCCCCGGATATGGCGACCGCGCAGGTCCTGTGGAACGGAGGTGGTGATGGCAGCACCTGGAATGACACCGCCAACTGGACCGGTGGCGTGCCTCCCTCCGGCACGAGCATCGCCCAATTTGGCGCTGCAGGAGTAGCCACGCAGATCGGCCTCACGTCGGGCCAATCCATCGGCAGGATCACACTCACCTCGGATGCGGCGATCAGCCGCGTGATCGGCAGCGCAGCGGCCTCTCCGCTCACGCTTTCACTCGCGGGCAGCGGCGGCGTGCTGCTGGAGAATTTAAGCGCCACGCAGATGCTCACGCTGGCTCCTACCGTGACTGGTGGCACGCAGCCGATGAGCCTCTCACTCGCCGCTGGCTCGATCCATGCAGCCGCTGGCGGCATCGTCATCAGCGCCAATCTGAGTGGCAGCGCCTTCACCAAAACCGGC
The DNA here is from genome assembly GCA_044370285.1 of Prosthecobacter sp. GTDB lineage: Bacteria > Verrucomicrobiota > Verrucomicrobiia > Verrucomicrobiales > Verrucomicrobiaceae > Prosthecobacter. The sequence continues at coordinate 38,300 of JBILVU010000006.1, read as the reverse complement.
ACGGGCACGCTCACCCTAACCGGCACGAACAGCCATGCCGGCAGCGTCACTATCAGCGCAGGCAGCCTTCAAATCGGCGATGGCGGATCGACAGGCACGCCGGGCAATGTGAGCATTGCCATCAACAGCGGAACCAGCCTCATTTTTAATCGCAGCGGCACTCTGAGCACTGGCGTGAGCCTGAGCGGCAGTGGTAGCTTGTCACACAGCGGCTCTGGCATCACGGAGCTGTCCGCCGCAAGTAATACCTTTAGCGGCACGGTGAGCGTCACTGCGGGCACGTTACGTCTCGCTCATACCGCTTCGATAGGCAATGGAGCCATCTCCATCGCGGCTGGTGGTGCGTTTGAAGTCGTGAAGGATTCCAGCACCTTGTTCATGAACAATGTCTTCAGCGGCTCCGGTGGCCTCGTGAAGTCCGGCACAGGCCTCCTCGTGCTCGCTAGCGCCAGTCCTTTCACTGGGACCACGACCGTCAAGGCAGGTTCACTGGCCGTCGGAGCCACGGGAGGCAGTCACAGCCTCATCGGCGGCGGCCCGGTGGTGCTGGAGAGCGCCAGTAGTGTGCTGGCGCATTGGGCCATCGGCGGCTCCTACACCTTTGCCAATGCCATCAGCGGTCCAGGAACTGTGGTGATGGACTCCGGCTCGAACACCGCCACGCTTTCTGGAGCCAACACCTACACCGGCCCCACCGCCGTCAGAACCGGCACCCTCGCTATTGCGAGCCTCGCCGATGGCGGCAGCACCAGCGGCATCGGAGCCTCCACCAACGCCGCCACCAATCTCGTCATCAATGGCGGCTCGCTGCGCTATACCGGCCCCGCCACCACCACAGACCGTCTTTTCAGCCTCGGCACAGCGGGTGGTTTCCTTGATGCCTCCGGCAGCGGCGCGGCGCAATTCACGAACTCCGGTGCGATGGGTTTCAATAGTCAAAATGGAGCACGCACCCTGGTTTTAACCGGCACCAACACAGGCGAAAATTCGCTCGCCACAATCTTCGGCGATAGCGGCGGTGCGACGACCATTTCCAAGCGAGGCACCGGCACCTGGGCACTCTCCAGCGGCGCCAGCACCTACACCGGAACAACGTCCATCATTGAAGGCGGCACGCTAGCCGTGGCAAAACTCTCCAACGCAGGCTCGCCAAGCAGCATCGGTGCCGCTAGCAGCTCCGCCACCAACCTCACCATCTCCAACAACAGCACCCTGCGCTACTCCGGCAGTGGCGATAGCACGGACCGCCTCTTCGGCATCGGCGCAGGTAGTGGCAAAGTAGATGCATCCGGAACTGGAGCGGTCGTTTTCACCAATCCGGGTGCCATTGGCAACGGGGGCTTCAACGTCGCCCGCACTCTCACACTCCAGGGCAGCAGCACCGCAGATAACACACTCGCCGCCACCCTGGCGGATATGGGCGGCGGAAGCACGCTCGTGAAGGCTGGAAGCGGTAAATGGGTGCTCACCGGCAATCACACGCACACCAGCGGCACCTCGGTCACAGGCGGCACCTTGCAAATCGGAGCTGGAGGCACCAGCGGCTCTCTCGGCAGTTCTGGCATCGCCTTGAGCAGTGGTGCATCGCTCGTCGTGAATCGTTCTGATGCGCTAACCTTCACGCAGGTCATCAGCGGCGGCGGCACATTCACTCAGGGAGGCAGCGGCACCACCACGCTGACGAACAACAATACCTTCACCGGCACCACCACCATCAGCAGCGGAGTCTTGCAGCTCGGCAATGGCGGCTCCACCGGCAGCGTCACGAGCACTTCCATCGTCAACAACGGCACGCTCATCCTCAATCGCAGTGATAACCTCACTTGGTCCACGCCCATCAGCGGCAGCGGCAGCTTCACGAAGGATGGTTCCGGCACGGTCTCACTGAATGCGGCGCTCAGCTATACCGGCCCCACCACTATCAACGCGGGCAGACTGCAAAGTGCCGCGCCGCTCTCGCTGCCCAGCTCGGCCTTCACCATCGCTTCAGGAGCCACTTTGGCAGCAAACGGAGCCTCCATGAGCATCGCCAGTCTCAACGGAGCAGGCACCGTCGAAAATGGCTCCGCCTCCACCAGCAGTACGATCACGCTGAATGGCGCAGGCACATTCACCGGCCTCGTGCGCAATGGAAGCACCGCCACGCTATCACTCGTCAAAGCAAGCTCCGGCACGCAGAGCCTCGACGGAGCCAACACCTTCACCGGGCCTGTCAGCATCACCGCTGGCACTTTAAGCACGAACTCACTGGCCCATGGTGGCAGCCCCAGCGGCATCGGAGCCTCCAGCAGCCTTCCCGCGAATCTCCTGCTCGATGGCGGCACCCTGCGTTACAGCGGCAGCGCCACCAGCACGGATCGCCGTTTCGATCTCGGGGCCAATGGCGGCACGCTGGATGCCTCCGGTAGTGGTGCCGTGAATTTCACGGCCACGAACGATCTGAGCTTCACTGCCGCCCCAGGAACACGCACGCTCACCCTCACCGGCACCAGCACTGCGGCGAACACGCTCGCCGCCAAGATCGTCGATGGCACCAGCTCCACCGCCCTCATCAAAGACGGACCCGGCACCTGGGTGCTCACCAACAACAACGCCTTCACTGGCGGCACCACGCTCAGTGATGGCGTGCTGCGCATCAGCAGTGCGAATGCCATCGGTACAGGCAGCGTCACCTTCACCGGAGGCTCGCTGGAAGCCACGCAGTCCATGTCCATCGCCAACAGCTTCGTCGTCAATGATGCCAACAACGGCGTCACGGTCTCCGCAGGCGTTTTGACCCTCAATGGCTCGATCAGTGGAGCCTTTCCGTTGCACAAAGACGGCCCGGGAAGACTCATCATCGCTGGCGGATCAAACTCCGTGCCCACCGTGGTGCAAAACGGCACCGTGCAAGGTTCCGCCGCCAATGCGGGCACCAGCATAGCCCTCACCACGCCAGCGGCGGTGTTTGAGTTCAACCAAAGTACCAGCGGCACCTACGGCGGCATCATCTCCGGCCAGGGCGGCATCAGCGTCACTGGCAGCGGCGGCCTCCTGCTCACCGGCACGAATACCTTTGATGGAGCCACACAGGTCAGCGGCGGCGTCCTCACCGTTTTAAACAGCCTCGCCTTTGGCTCCACCGCTGGCGGTATCGCCGTGCAAAGCGGAGGCACTGTCGAGCTTCGCGATGGCGTCTCCATCGGCACAGAAACCATTCAGCTCAATGGCGGTGGAGCCAGCGGACAGAGCGGCGCTCTCGTCAGTGCCAACGGCACCAATACTTACGCGGGCAGCGTCGTCGCCGTCACGAATGCCAGCATCGCCGCACTGCCAGGCAGCACCTTAAATTTGGTTGGGGGGGTGGTTAAAAATGGCACCGTCGCCACGCTCACAGGCGGCGGTGCCATCACCATCAGCGGCGCAGGCATCAGCGGAGCCTCGCCAAATTCTGACCTCGTCGTCGATGGCAGCGGCACCGTCGTCACGCTCAATACCAGCAACAGCTACAACGGCCCCACCTTCATCCAAAACAGCGGCACACTCGTCCTCGGCCTCAGCAATGCCCTTCCCACCTCCCCTCGCACCGATCTGAGCCTCACCACCAGCGGCACTTTCAATCTCAACAGCCACAGCGATGCCATCGCTGGCCTCTCAGGCGATGCCACCGGCACCGTGCGAAACAGCACCACCTCCAGCACATCGACTTTCGAGGTCGCTCCGACATCCACCTCCACCTTCAGCGGCGTCATCGCCGGCACGAACGGCGGCACCCAGGGCGATGTGAACCTCGTCAAAACCGGCAGCGGCACGCAGGTACTCGACGGAGCCAATACCTACAGCGGCAGCACCACCATCTCCGGCGGCACCTTGCAGATTGGTAGTGGTGGTAGCAGCGGCCAGATCGGTTCCGGCAGCATCACCAACAACGCCGAATTGAAGCTCAACCGAAGCGACTCTGTCACTCTTAACCAAGTCATCACCGGCAGCGGCAGCGTCACGCAGGCAGGCAGCGGCACCACCATCCTCACGGGTAACAACAACTGGTCCGGCGGCACCGCCATTCAAGATGGCACTCTCCGCATCGGTAATGGCGGCACCGATGGTTCTATTGGCAGTGGAGCCATCACCAACGACGGCACACTCGAAATCAAGCGCAGCAACAGCGTCACCCTCAGCCAAGCCATCACCGGCAGCGGCTCCTTCGTCCAGAGCGGCAGTGGCGATACCACCCTCAGTGGGGATTCCAACACCTACTCCGGCGGCACCACCATCTCCAACGGCACGCTGCTAGCCACCAACCCCTCTCCCACATCCTCCGCCACTGGCAGCGGCTCTGTCACCGTCGAAAACGGCGCACGCCTCGCTGGCACCGGACGCATCACGGGCGATGTAACCTTCCAATCCGGCTCCAAGCTCCTCATCGGCAATCTCGGCGGCGACTCCATCGGACGCGATTTTGAATTCGGCGGCCTTCTCACCTCCACCGGAGCCTTTGAAGCCCGTTTTGATCTCTTCAGCAATCTCGGCAATGGCACCCTTAACTCCAGCCTCTCCGCCGATCAGCTCGTCATTAGCGGCACGGATCGCCTCATCGACCTCGATATCCAGCTCGTGCTCGGCAATCCCAATTCCCTGCTCAATTGGGCCGCAGGCGATTCCTGGCATCTCTGGACCTGGGGCGGCATCAGCCTTGGAAACCGTCAGATCACGCTTTCCTCTCTGAGCGCCCCCACGCTTCCCGGTGGCCTCTTTTGGGATACCAGCCAGCTCAACACCACGGGCAACATCCTCGTCGCCTTCGTCCCTGAACCCTCGCGGGCCGTTCTGCTACTCCTCGGCCTCCTGGCGCTGCTCCAGCGCCGCCGCAGATTTTGATGCCTTCTCGCGGATTCAGGGCAAACGGCGGCTTTTTGCCCGCATTTCTCCTTCCCCCGCCCTCGAAAATGATGTCCTCTGCGGCTCATTTTCACCATGCACGAAACCGCCACGCTTCTCATTCATTGCCCAGACCGCCCAGGGCTCGTCCATGATGTCACCGGCTTCATCTCCTCCCATCAGGGAAACATCATCGACCTCCAACAGCACATCGACGAAGAGCAAAACGCCTTCTTCATGCGCCTCGAGTGGAGCTTAGAAAAATTCACCCTCGAAAAAGAAGAGATCGAGGCCCGCCTCCAGCCCATGGCCCGCCGGCATGAAATGCAGCTCCGGCTCGCCTTCTCCAGCCAGAAGAAGCGCCTCGCCCTTTTCGTCACGAAGGAAAATCACTGCATCTACGATCTCCTCGCCCGCCACGAAGCCGGTGAACTCCCCGTCGAGATCCCCCTCATCGTCGCCAATCACGATACCCTCAAACCGGCCGCTGATCGCTTCGGCATTCCGTTCCATCTTTTCCCCATCACGAAGGACAACAAGCTCGCCCAGGAGCAGGCCATGATCTCGCTCCTCAAGCAGGAGCGCATCCACACCGTCGTGCTGGCGAAGTATATGCAAATCATCGGTCAGGCCATGATCGCGGAGTTTCCGAATCGCATCCTGAACATCCATCACAGCTTCCTGCCAGCCTTCGTCGGGGCGAAACCGTATCACCAGGCTTTTGAGCGCGGCGTGAAGATCATCGGTGCCACCAGCCACTACGTCACCGCCGAGCTCGACCAAGGCCCCATCATCCATCAAGACGTGATGCGGGTGAGTCATGAGGACACCGTGCCGGATCTCGTGCGCCTCGGCCGTGATTTGGAGAAAAACGTGCTCGCCAAAGCCCTCTGGTGGCATGTGCGGGACCGCGTGCTCGTCTTCAAAAACAAAACCATCGTCTTCGACTGATGCAGGAATCCGAGCTGCTCGAAAAGCTGCGCAAGATCGAGCGCCTCTACGCCGGAGCCGCCACGCCCGGTGAAAAAGAGGCCGCCGCCGATGCCATGCGCCGCATTCAGCAGCGGCTCAAAACCACCACGGAGGTCGAAAAGCCTCTCGAATACAAATTCACCCTCGTCGATGGCTGGTCGAAGAAGCTCTTCGTGGCCCTGCTAAGGCGCTACGACCTCCGCCCCTACCGCTACGCACGCCAGAGACGAAACACCGTCATGGTCCGCGTGCCAAAAAGCTTCGTCGATGACACCCTCTGGCCCGAGTTCATGGAGCTGAGCAAGGTCCTCCAGCAATACCTCGAAGACATCACCCACCGCGTCATCTCCGGCAGCATCCACGCCGATGCCAGCGAGGAAGAAATCGTCGCCGGCGAGTATCTGGAGTGAGCAGCGAATCTTCGATTTGGCTCGGGAGAAATCCTGTGCCATGCAAACGTTCCCATGACCTTCCTCGACAAGCTCCGCGCCCGCATCACCGCCACTGGTTCTAACCTCTGCGTCGGCCTCGACGTCCGTGCCACCGATGCCAGCGAGAGCACGAAGAAGTGGATCCTCGATGTCATCGAGCAGACCGCCCCTCACGCCGCCGCCTTCAAGCCGAACGCCGCCTACTTCGAGGCCCTCGGTTGGCAGGGCGTGAAAATGCTGGAGGAGATCATGGCCGCCATCCCGAAGGACATCCCCACCGTACTTGACGTGAAGCGCGGAGACATCGGCGAGACGCAGGGTTACTACGCCAAGGCCTGCTTTGATGTGCTGAATGCCGATGCCGTCACGCTCAATCCTTACATGGGCCGCGATACCTTGGAGCCCTTCCTCAAATACAGCGGCAAAGGCATTTACCTCCTCGGCGTGACTTCAAATCTAGGTGCCAAAGACATCGAGCTGCAAAAAGCCGGTGATCGACACATCTACGAACTCGTCGCCGATATGACGGCGGGGCAGCCACAGGCCGGGCTGGTCGTCGGATTGACCAATGCGGCGCCGGATGTGCTCACCCGCATCCCCGATGTGCCGCTGCTCATTCCCGGCCTTGGTGCCCAGGGCGGCGATCTCTCGGCTCTCAAAGGCAGCGGCCGTCAGGCTCCGCTCCTCGTCAATGTCTCCCGTGGCATTCTTTACCAGGATGAGGATAAGACCTTCGCTCAGCGGGCCGAAATGTGGAAGCTGCGCATCCGCGAAGCCCTGGAAGGCTGAGATCAGGCCTCGCGACGGCGCAGGCCGATCCAGGCGAGAATGAGGCCGATGACAAAATGCACCAGCAGCATGCCAGCGGCGATGTCCGGCGTGGCAAACCAAGTTCGCACGAAGGTGGTGATGGCAGGGAAAAGGCGGTCGTCCTTCAGTGTATCAATGATCCCAGACCAGCCATAGTGGGCGGTGATGAAGGGATGAACGAGATGACCGAGCAGACGTGGAAAGCCGAGCAAAGCACCACTGAAGATGACATTCACGCACAACAGGGTGAGGCAGGCGCTGTGGGCTCGGCCAGCGTTGGAGGAATTCGCCGAGATGCCGAGGCAGAGCGAGGCAAAAGCGATGCCAGTGAGGGCGGGAAGGATCAAACGAGCACCGCCATGACCGGGCAAGCCACCTGTGACGAGTTCCATAAACATGCCCATCCAGAAGCTCTGGAGCAGCGAGACGGGGATCACAAAGAGCAGCGCCGCCAGCAAAACGGCCGCCGGACGCACCCCAGCCACACGCTCACGTCCGTTGACGGTCTTCAAAGCGGCAAACTCACGCGACGAGAGCCGCAGGCTCATGAAAAGGATGAGCAGCACCATCACAAAGTAGATCATCGAGGTAGTGTAGGCAGCCGCCCAGACCTCCGCGCCTTCTTTGAAGTGGCGCAAATTGGGCTGCACGAGCAGCCAAGCGATCACCGGTGCCCCGACGAGCAGGCCCACATGCGTGATCCACTCCCGGCGCACACGGCGCAGGAGCGTCCAGCGACGCTTCATAAGATGGGTCGCCTGGGAAAAAAGGCCGGGCAGTGGCAGCACCGGGCGGGCATCCTCTTCCGAGGGCTTTTTCGCCTCCTTCTCCTCCGCCTCGGCAGCCTGCTGCTTCATGACGACGGTCTTATCGAGATCCGAGGTATCCTCTTCGGCAGCGGAGAGTTCCTCAGCGGTGGCTCCCAGCTTAAAGGCGGCATAATACGAATCACGGTGGCGCATCCACGAATCTCCCCAGCGCTGCGCAGGGCGCTTGGCGAGGCGTGAATAGACCTCGTCATAAGTGGGCACGGTGAAATAATGCGGAAGAGCTTTGGCGGGGCCATGAAAAGTCACATACCCCTCATGCAGCACGAGTGCGGTATCGTAGGCCGTGAGATTGGCGAGGCTATCCGTGGCGTGAATGACGATGCGGCCGGGCTGATCCGCCGCCACGAGCCGCAGCAGCGCCTCCATTTCCCGCTCCGAGCGAACATCCAGCCCGTGAGTGAAATCATCGCACAGCACGAGCACGGGATCGGAAACGAGAGCGAGCCCCAGTTTCAGCCTCCGGCGCTGCGCCAGCGGCAGCGGGCCGACCCGCTCTGAGGCGATGTTTTCTAAACCGACCACCACGAGGATATGGGAGACCTTTGAGACGATCTGATCGCGGCTGAGGCCAGCGGCACGGAGCATCAGAGCGCTCATGAGGCTCTCCCGCACGGTGAGATGGGCGTGTAGGCAGTCGTCATGCGGCGTGACCCAGCCTAGCTCATTGGGATGCAGGGGCTTGGAGACGAGATCGCGGCCTTTCAGCATGATGGAACCACCGGAGGCCTCCGTGAGGCCAGCCAGCACCTGGAGAAGCGTGGTCTTCCCACTCGCTGTGGGGCCGATGAGTGCGAGCAGATGACCGCCAGGGATGGAAAAACCGACCTGCTCAAGCACATGAAGCGGGTCTTTGCCTTTGCGGGTGATGACGTGGGCGAGCGCATTGATTTCCAGCATGCGAGGTTTCTAGACGCTGGCCGCCTCCGACGCAAGGCATAGCACGGGCACCACCCATGACCTCCCCAGCACCCGTCTCTGAACTCAATGGTCTAAGTGCTTGAGATGCAGCGAGTTCCCCGCCAATATCCGCTCCCATCCATTTCCCCCAACCTCACTCATGACCTCTGGTTCCACCACCCCCCACCGTGCCTTCATGGGCGTGACGGGCACTGTTTGCGTGGTTCTCATCCTCATCCTGATCGGTGGCTGGCGGTGGTTTTTTCAGGATCTAACCAAACGCCAGACCATCACCGAGCGTGCTCGCATTCACGAGGCGAGACTGCGCGATCTCGAAAAGCTCGGCCTGGATGCTGAGGCGGGCATTCTCTCGGATTCCGGCGCACCAGATGCCCCCATCGTCTCCCTCCAGGAGATGGCTCCCAAGGGCGCGACCGCCGAAGGCATCGTCCCACCGCCGAGTGAGTTTCAGGATCTGCCATTGCAGGAACAAGCCCCGGATTACGTCGAGGCCATGGAGACGATTCAAGGCTTCTGGAAGGCCTTGAAGGTCAAAGACCGCCTGCCTTATGTGTACAACCCGGAGAAGGTAAAGCCGCTCATGGAGGACTACTACGAAAGGCAGGGTGAGACGGACCCCGACCACACCGAGCTGAAGCAGAAATCCCGCTTCATGCTCGATGGCAAAGCGGAGATCCTTTACTTCAGCCATGCCAGCAGCCGCCCCACCGGCCTCGTCGAGCTAGCCATGCGCCGCGGTGCCAACGGCCGCTTCTTGGTGGATTGGGAAAGTCTCGCCGGTTACTCGAATCCAGCCTTTGGAGAGCTAAAAAAACTCAAACCCGTCGAACCCGCGCAGATCCGCGCCTTCGTGAGGCTTTTCGAATATTACAATTATGAGTTCGCAGACTCAGCGAAGTATCTCTGCGTCAAAATGATCGCCGCAAACGGCGTGGACATGCTCTACGGCTACTGTGAACGTGAGACAGAACTGGGCCGCTGGCTGGAAAGCCAGCTCGCCCATACTCGCAAAGGCACCAACATGGCCGGCTACACGCTACGCATCGCCTACCCGGAGAATGCGCAGTCTGATCAATGCGTCTGGATCAAGCAAGTCGTGGCCTCCCGCTGGCTCATTCTGGATTGATTGAGCCGTCTGAGAAAAAGGCCCCAGCAAGTGAGCGGGCAGTGGCCACAGGCTCCTTGCGTGCCCGTCATTGGATGTCCGATTAAGTCGCGATGCGCCACGTTCCTCTCGCGGAGCGATAGGACGACTTTGCTTCGCCGATTCGTTGCCGCTGGGGGTGGGTAAACCTCTAGTGCCCCCACCGATGAGCCCAATAAAAACGGCGCCCCAGTGAAGGGACGCCGTTGGAGAGATGGAGATGCTTTGAGGAGGCTTTATGCGGCCTCGTCGATCTTCACGGCTTTGTAGCCACCGATGCTCTTGAAGTAGAGGAGCAGGAGCAGGTAGATGGCGGCCATAGTGGCGGGGATGTAGGCATCCGCTTTCAGCGTTGCACGGTCACCGGCCTGGTCGGCTTCGACGACGGTCTTCTGCTGCGGGGTCTTTTCCTTGGCTTCCTTGGCGGCGGCCAGCTTGGTGCCGTCGAGGCCGAAGACTTCGGTGGACTTCAGGTTGAGGAAGGCGCTAGGCGTGGCGGCTTTGTACTCGCTGTAGAGCGCGGCATCGGCCTTGTTGAGGGCTTCACCAGCGAAGCGGTCTTTGCAGTAACCGAGGCCAGGGCCGCCGATGATCCCGGCGGAAAGCATGCCAATGCCGCCCATGATGGACATGGCCACCGCGCCAGATTGCGGGAAGCGATCACCCACGACAGCGAGCATGGTAGGCCAGAAGAAGGTCTTGCCGACGGCGTAGATGCCAAGGGCGACGAGGGCCACGGTGAAGGTCTGCATGCCGCTGGCGAGCACGAGGCCGACAGAGGCGATGATGGCGCAGACAACGAGAAGGCCGACAGGAGAGAGCTTGAGGGTGTTTTCGATCCAGTGGGCACAGAAGCGCAGGCCAAACATGATGGCGGAGGTCCAGATGAATAGGTACTTGCCCTGCTCGGAGGTGAAGAGGTTGCCGGTGATGTTCTGGATCCAGCCGTCGGTGCCGAGTTCGACCGCACCGACGAGGGCGTGAACGACAAAGAGCACAAAGAGAAGGATGGAGCCGAGCGAGAACTTCGTGATCACCGCCACCGCGATGAGAAGAATGCCGCCGATGGCGTAGCCGATGACCTTGGCGTTGTCAGGAGAGAATGCCTTGGCGATGTCGCCAAAGAAATTGGCGAGCAGGTAGCAGGCGACGAGGGCACCGAGGATGCCGACGGGCTTGAGCATGCTGACGAAGCTGGCACCTTTTTCGGCGGCTTCGGATTTCGGGAACTTCTGGCCCATGAACATGATCGCGTAGAGCACGGTCGGGATGAGGTAGAGGGCGAGCTGAGTCTTCCAGCCGACCTGCATCTTGTCGTCGAGCACCCAGCCCGCGACGGAGCCGAGCACCATGCCAGCAGGCCAGGAGGCGTGCAGGATGTTCAGGTAATGCGTGCGGTTCTCTGGGAAGAGGGTAGCCACGAGAGGATTGGCGACAGCTTCGAGTGTGCCGTTGGCATAGGCGAAGATGAACATGCCCCAGAAGAGGAAGTCATAGGCGTTCGCGGGTGAGCTGGCACCAAAGGTCACGAAGGCGGAGAGGATGTGGCAGATGAGGGCGAGGGCGACGAGCTTGCCGTAGCCGATTTTGTCCACGATCAGGCCGCCAAAGATGATGCCGAAGCAGAAGCCGGAGAAACCTGCGCCGCCGATGGCCCCGAGCTGGGCTCCGGTGAAGCCGAACTCCTTGCCCCAGTTGTCAAAGATGCCGCCACGGATGGCGAAGCCGACGCCGGCGGCCAGAATGGCCATGAATCCGGCCCAGAGAAGTCTCATTCGATTGTTTTCGCTCATAGTCGTGATGTTGAGGGTATAGTTGGTATGTGTTGTTCGGGTTGGGAGTGCAGGAAAGCGCGTGTTTTAGGGGCCGCCTATCGCGGCGACAAGGAAAAAGTACACTCCGCGCCGAAGAAGTACGGGGCAGCGGGCAGATAAATCGTCGGTTGCGACACCGGGCGGGGTTGCTAAAGCAGGGGCCTCCATGACCGCATCCGCCTTTGCCCGCTCCCGTTTCACGCGCCTGCTCGTGCTCGGCCTCACGCTTTGCCTCGGCAGCCTTTCGGCCTGGGCGCAGTCCTCCGTCATCGTGGTGGATGCCTTCAACCGCAAAGTCCACGTCGCCGGAAATGCCAATGCGAAGCGCCCCGTGGGTGGCCTAGCCAAAATCGCCACCTGCATGGTCGCACTCGATTGGGCCGAGGCCTCCCGAGTAGGGGTGAATGTGCTCGCCCCCGTGCCGGACTACGCCACGGCCATCGCCGGAGCCCCTTCCCCGCTCGGCCTCCAGCCCGGCGATACCATGACGCTGCGCGATCTGATCTACGCCACCATGATGGGCAGTGACAATGTGGCCGCCATCACCCTCGGCGATTTCGTCGGCCGCGATCATCTGGCTCGTCTCGGCAAAGGCGGCCATCCCATGGATGAATTTGTGCGCCAGATGAACCAGCTCGCCAAGCGTGAGGGCTGCAAGGGCACTCGCTTCACCAATTCCCACGGCCTGGAAAACTCCCGCCCGGTGCCTTACTCCACCGCAGCGGACATCGCCCGCCTCTCCGTCTATGCCGCCTCCCGCCCCGCGATGCGCTTTTACACCAATCAAGGCACCCGCGATGTGACCCTCTACCGTGCGGGCCAATCCATCAAAGTCGGCGTGCAAAATACCAACCAGCTCCTCGGCACCGATGGCATCGACGGCATCAAAACGGCCAACACCGCCATGTCCGGTGGCTGCTGTGTCGTCTCCGCTGAGAGAGCCTCCACCGTGCTCAAGCAGGCGGACAACAGCAGCCAGATCTACCGCCACCGCATGATCGTCGTCGTGCTCGGCAGCGCGAATCCCTTCTACGAAGCCCGCGGCCTCCTCCAGCAAGGCTGGGCCGCCTATGACCGCTGGCTCGCCGCCGGCCGCCCCATCACCGACAAGAAGCAGATGCTCGCGGATTTCTAAACCAAGCCTCTCGCGGCCCTTTTCCTGCTTCACCTATCTCTCATCCCTCATCTCCCAACAAAAAACACACATGCGCATCGGTATCTTGAACAGCGGCGGGGATTGCCCCGGACTTAATGCAGTCATTCATGGCGTCGTCGGCGCCGCCAGCACCCTCGGATGGGAGGTCGTGGGCTTCCGCGATGGCTTTGAAGGCCTGCTGCCCCCCGGTGACTACATGATGCTCGATCCCGAACGCACCGTGGGCATCATGAAACTCGGCGGCACCATCCTCGGCACCACGAACAAAGGTCACTTCGTGGCCAAAGTAGGCGAAGGCAATGTGGCCAAGGTCCCGGACGAGATCATCAACAAGGCCAAGGGCACGCTTCGTCATCTTGAAATCGGTGCCCTCATCGTCGTGGGCGGTGACGGCAGCCTCACCACCGGCATGCAGCTTTGCGAAGCCGGCATCCCCGTCATCGGCGTGCCAAAGACCATCGACAACGACCTCAGCGCCACCGCTTATACCTTCGGCTTCGACAGCGCTTACTCCGCCGTCGTCGATGCGCTCGACCGCCTCCACACCACCGCCGAAAGTCACAAGCGGGCCATGGTGCTCGAAGTTATGGGCCGCCACGCTGGCTGGATCGCCCTTTACGGCGGCATGGCGGGCGGCGCGGATGTGATCCTGCTGCCAGAAATTCCCTTCCAGATGGAGCATGTGGCCGAAGCCATCCGCAAACGCGATGCCGCAGGCCATCACAGCACCCTCGTCGTCGTGGCGGAAGGTGCCCGCATCGAAGAAGGCACCCTCCTCACCAAAGGCGGCGGTGAAGCTGGCGAAGTCCGCCTCGGCGGCATCGGTGACCACGTCGCGAAGCAAATCGAGAAGCTCACCGGCAAGGAAACCCGCTCCTGCACCCTCGGTCACCTTCAACGCGGTGGTGCCCCCACCGCCCTCGACCGCATCCTCGGCATCCGCTTTGGCGTGAAAGCCGTCCACCTCATCGCCGAAGGCAAATTCGGCCGCATGGTCAGCTACCAGCAGTATCAGGTGGGGGATGTCGCCATCGAAGAAGCCGTGAACAAACTGCGCCTCGTCAGCAAGGACGGCGATGTCGTCCAGGCCGCCCGTTCCATCGGCATCAGCTTCGGCGATTCCTGATCCCGCTCATTTGCCGATGCAGAAGCTGGAGAAGATCACATCAAGGATCTGCTCCACATCCACCTGCCCGATCACATCCCCGAGCGCCTGCAACGACTCGCGAAGCTCCAACGCGATGAACTCCGGAGCTTCATTCGATTCAATGGCGGCTCGTGCGGCGGCCAGGCGTTCCACGCTGCGTTGGAACGCGGCTTGATGGCGGGCATTGATGGCGATGGGATGATCGGAGGCCAGCGGTCCCGCCTTCGCGATGACCTCGCGGATGGCGTTTCGAAGCGCTTCGATGCCATCGTTTTGCACGCAGGAGACTCGAATCGCGGCCTTTTCGGTTTCCCACGTGGGATGAAGGCCGAGATCGGTTTTGTTCAAGATGACGAGGTGACGCTCCGAGAGTCCCGCAGGCACTTCGAGTCGCTTCGTGGCCTCAGGAGGCTGGCTGGCATCGAGCACCTCCAACATGAGATCCGCACGTTCCAACTCCCGCTGCGTGCGTTCGATGCCGATGCGCTCAATGGCATCCTGCGAATCGCGAAGGCCGGCGGTATCCACGAGGCGCAGCGGAATGCCATGCACCTGGATGATTTCCTCGATCGTATCCCGCGTGGTGCCTGCTGTGGGACTCACGATGGCACGTTCAAAGCCGAGCAGGAGATTGAGCAGGCTGCTTTTGCCCACATTCGGTGCCCCGGAGATCACCGTGCGGGCACCGTGACGCAGGATGCGACCTTGCTCCGAGGTGGCGAGCAGCTTGCGGGCATGCGCTTGAACGGCGTCGATACGACGAAGAAGATCCGCGCCGGTTTCCGGCGAGATGTCTTCGTCGGGAAAGTCGATGTAGGCCTCGATGTGAGCCAGCACCGGCACGAGCATCTGCTGCATTTGGGATGCCTCGCGACCAATCGCCCCGCCGAGCTGCTCATTCGCCGCTCGCAGCGCCAGCGTGCTCTGCGCATGAATGAGATCCATGACCGCCTCCGCCTGCGTGAGATCCATTTTGCCATTCAAAAAGGCCCGTTGGGTGAATTCACCCGGCTCTGCCGCCCTCGCTCCACAGGCCAGCACGCGTTCGAGCACACGCTGGGTGACGAGCACACCGCCATGACCGTGAAACTCGATCACATCCTCGCCGGTGTAACTCGCCGGACCTTGAAAATGCAGCAGCACGCCGGAATCGAGCCCCGCGCCGTTTTCATCAAGCACCTGCACGAGATGCGCCCGACGCGGCACGACCTTCGCGGGCAGCTTGAAGGCCTTCGCGGCGATGGCGAGCGCCTTCGGTCCAGAGAGGCGGATCACGGAGATCGCGGCCTCGCCGGTCGCGGTGGAGATGGCGGCGATGGTATCGGAAAGCATGGAAAGAGGCGCTCCCGATACGTCCCGCCCCCGCGCATCTCAAGCCGCCCTTTCAAACTCGCCCCCAGCTTTTTTTAAGAACCTTGGCCGCCTGCATTCTTGACCCTTCCGCCCACCTCCCCACCATCGCCGCATGCCTCTTCGAATCCTGCACGAAATGCTCCACACCCCGGTGATGGACATTTTGCATCATTTGAAACGCTCCCAAGGCATGACCGCCGGGGAACTGGCCGAGCGCATGAAGATGAGCTACATGGGCGTGAAGCAGCACTGCGATGAGCTGGTGAAAAAGGAGTTCATCGACACCTTCCGCCGCGCCAAAGGTTCCGGCAGGCCGGAAAAGCTCTACCGCCTCACCCGTCGGCTCGATCCCTTGTTTGATGAAAACGGTGCCTCCATCGCCCTCAGCCTGCTGGCCGCCGCCCAGCGTGTGTATGGCGAAACGGCCGCCGCGAAGCTGCTCTACGCCTGGTTTCAGGCCAAAACCGAAACCTACACTCGCAAGCTCGCTGGAGCGGACAATCTCCTCACCAAGGCGAAGATGCTCTCGAAGCTGCGTAGCGCCGAAGGCTGCATCTGCGCCGTCCAGCAGGATGCAGAAACCGGCGCTCTCAGCCTTGTCGAGCATCATCAGCCGCTGCGTGAGCTCGCTGCGGAGCACGACATCGTCCCCGAACTGGAATGCGAACTCATCGAAAAGCTGCTGGCCTGCGAAGTGAGCCGATCCGTCGAGGAAATCTCCGGTCTCGTGCGTATAACCTACCGCCTCACCCCGCGTTGATCCCATCTCCCTGCTCCCGCATGCTTTCCCGTCTGCTCTGCCCCGCCCTGCTCCTCCTCCTCGCCTCCTGCCAGTATCAAAACTCGCTGCTCCCCTCCTGGCAGCAGGACACCACCCTCATCTACAACGGCCAGGCTGCCGCCCTCGCCCAGCAGAGCACCACACCGCATCTCGTCGCTCGGGCCATCTACGCCGCCCCAGGCCACATCGAGACCCTCATCGCCCGCCAGGATGATTCGCCGGATGCGGTCAAAAACCTCGCCACCATTGGCGATGGCACCCTCGCCCTCGGATTCAGCGATGCCGCCACCGGCCAGTTCCTCGATGTGAAGCAATGCGGCGGCGCCCTCTTCATCGCCGGCCTGCCGAATCAGGCCTACCGCATCCATCTTCAAAACCTCACGCCTATGCCGCTCGACCTCGCCGTGGGCATCGACGGGCAGGACATCACCGCCGGTGGCGTGGCCGCGTGGAAGCGCTCCAGCCTCCGCCTTGCCGCCAAACAATCCCTCATCCTCGACCACAGCCCCAAGACGAATGCGCCGCTGCTCTTCCGCAGCGTGAAAGGCGATGCCGCCTTGTTTGAGACCCATCCCTCCGGCACTCGTGGCCTCATTCAAATCGCCGTCTGGCTCGCCCGCGATGCGCCCAGCCTCACCGGCCAGCCCATCCGCCCCAGCGAGTATCCCCCGCTGAACCTCCTCCCGATGGACAAGGCGCATCAGTATCGCTGACCTTCGATGCCCGAGGTGCCGATGAGACTTTTCCTCTTCCTTCTCCTCACCCGCATGAGCATCGCCGAGCCTGTGATCCCGCCCCGCCTCGCCAAAGCCCTCCCACCCGAGTGCTCGCAGGTGCTGCTCACTCTCGCCAACGATCCCAAAGCCACCACCGGCCTCCTTTGGCGCATGGAACGCAAACCCGCAGGCCCATGGAAACCCGCCGGAGCCGCCATTCCCGTCTCTCTCGGCCGTCACGGCCTCGCCTGGGGTCTCGGCGAGCATGACTCCAAATTACCGCGAGGCCTCAGCCGCAAAAAAGAAGGCGATGGCTGCTCCCCCATCGGCGTCTTTGCCTTGCCGTTGGCCTTTGGCAGCCTCGCCAAGCCTCGCGGCCTCCGCCTACCCTACCTCCGCTGCACCTCACACCATCTCGGCATCGACGATCCACGTTCGCAGTTCTACAATCAGATCGTCGATGCCCGCCAGGTGGCCTGCGATTGGGTCAATCCCGAGACCATGATCCCCTCGAACGGCTGCTATGCCCTCGGAGCCGTCATCGCTCACAATCCCGCCAACAAACCCGGCTCCGGCTCCTGCATCTTCCTCCACGTCTGGCAGGCCCCCGGCATCTCCACCTCCGGCTGCACCGCCATGAGCCTCGACCACGTCCGCCTCGTGCTACGCTGGCTCGATCCCGCGAAGCAGCCACGACTCGTTCAGGGCATCGAGGGAAGGTGAGCGGATTGAAAGGAACACGGTAAAAGGCTGTTCATAGGCCGCCATGCTCCGACCAGCTCTTCTCTCCCTTTTTGCCGTTTCTGCCTTCGCGCAGGATTTGCTGCCCAAACCAGCTGTTTTGCGGTCAGAGGGCAAATGGGCCGATTTCCCGGCTGTTTGCGCGGATGGTGATGGCACGCCGTGGGTGGCTTATGTGCAGTGGGACGGCGTGGAAGACAGTCTGCATGTCGCCAAGCTCAAAGGTGACGTTCTTGTGGATGTGCTGACCATGAATGGCCCTGGCATCATCCACCAGCCAAGCATGGTCCGGGACGGCTCGGGAACGCTTCATGTGTTCTGGTCGCAGGTGAATGGCAAAAATCTCATGGAGCTGAAACATGCTGCGGTCCCCTACGAAAACACGCCGCCGTCGATGGATGCGCTCACACTCGCCAGTTCGCCGAAGGGAGGCAATGCCTTTGCCAAATCAGCCGTGGATCCCGTCGGCAACGTCTGGGTCGTCTGGCAGGGCATGCATGGCCGACCAGCCGATGTGTTCTGCCGTGTTTTCAATGCCAACCGCAACACATGGTCGGATGACATTCAGGTGACGAAGGACGCCGCAGGCGATTGGGAGCCGTGCGTGGCTTTTGCAGGTGGAAAGGCCTGGGTCGTGTTCGATTCGGCCCGTGGCAACGAATTCAACATCTACGCCGCGCCCATCGACGACGATCTGCAAGTCGGCGAAACGAAGCCACTCATCGTCACCGATCGCTACGAAGGCCGCGTTTCGGCCATCGGATCGAAAGATGGCAAAGGCCTGTGGATCAGCTGCGAACGCGGCAATCAGCAGTGGGGCCTCGACATGCGTGCGCATGGTCACGCGCAGGGCCTGAATGGCCGCAAAGACACCGTCTTCGCCTACTTCGACATCGACAGCGGCAAAGTGACCGAACTCCCCGCGCCCGATGGCCTCTTCGCCGATCTTCCCGGTCCGCAGCCCGGCAAAGCGGTCGCGCCACGTGCCAACAACCCGAAAGCGAAAGCCAAGGCCGAGCAGCAGGCCAAGGCCCGCGCCGCGAAGGATAAAGAAGTCGGTCGTGCAGGTCCGAATCAAGTCGCTGCGGTGAATTTGCCGCACGTCATGCTCGATGCGGCGGGTCGCCCATGGCTCACGGTGCGCTACTTCAAAAACTACGCCTGGCGCATCGCACTGACACGCTACGACGAGGCTACGAAGCAATGGACGAAGCCCTTTGCCATCCCTGGCAGCGTCTATTCGCAGGATCATCAGACCACGCACGTGCTGGGCAAGGACGGCAGCCTGTGGATCGCCTGGCCGAGCGATCTGCGCAGCTCAAAGCTCCAGCTCAACACTGGCATTCACCTCGCCAAAGTGGCCACGGATGTCGATGTGCCGCTGATTGCCGCGCCCGAAGTGAAACCACGCGATCCTTTCCCGGCTTACATCAATCCCACCACGCCCGAGCGTGCGCAAAATGAGCGCCACACCTGGACGCACGATGGCGTGACCTACCAGCTCTACTGGGGCGATTACCATCGCCACACTGACGTCTCGAATTGCATCACCGCAAACGATGGCTGCATCCTTGAGCAGTTCCGCTACGCCATCGACATGGGCAAGCTCGACACCCTCGGCACCAGCGACCACACCGACATCGCCAAGATCTACACGCCCTACGAATGGTGGCTGAACCAGAAGCTCGTCGATGTCTTCTACGCGCCCGGTTTCTTCACCAGCAAGTACGCCTACGAGCGTGAGCAAAAGTGGCCGTATGGACATCGCAACATGGTCTTCGCCCAGCGCGGCGGCCCCATCGTTTACATCCAGCGGAAGAACTATCTCGCCTCGCCCTGGCAGAAGCTTTTCCCCGTCAAAACCGACGGCGAGGCCGAGCTGCATCCCAGCGAACTCTGGAGCGTGCTCACCCGCTATGGTAAACCCGTCACCGCCATCTCCCACACCGGTGCCACGGGCATGGGCACCGATTGGGATCAAATCCCGCCCATCGACCATCGCGTCGAAAACGTCATCGAGATCTACCAAGGTGCCCGCGTCAGCTACGAAGCCCCCGGCGCTCCGCAGCCCACCGTCGGCCTGCGTGAAGGCGAGAAGTACAATCACTCCTCTGATGTCGTCGGCGTGCCCGTCGTGGGCGAGCCGATCCGCAGTTTCACCGTGAAGAACAACGGCGTGTATCAGCATGCGCTCGAGATTGGCCACAAGCTCGGCGTGTGGGCGAACAGCGACCACATTTCCACCCACACCAGCTACGGCGGCGTCTATGTGAAGGAATTCACCCGTGAAGGCATCATCGAAGGCCTCAACGCCCGCCGCACCATCGCCGCCACCGACAAGATTTTCGTCGAGTTCACCTGCAACGACAAACTCCTCGGAACCGAGATCGCCTTGAGCGGCAAACCCGTGCTCAAATTCGCCATCGACGGCACTGCGCCGATCCAGCGCGTCACCCTAGTCCGCAACGAGAAGAACCACCAACAGTGGGAACCGAACACCAAAACCTTCTCCCAGACCTTCACCGATGAAACACCGCTCCCCGGCGAAAACCGCTACTACCTCCGCGTGGAGCAAAACGACGGCAACATGGCCTGGTCGTCGCCGGTATGGGTGCAGGTAAAGTGAGGTCAGCGTCTGCGTAAACGAGGTTAAACTGATCTCACCGAGCGTGGGGCGAACACCCCATGGAGTCTCGTGCAACGATTGGCGATGGGGGAGCTCATGTGTCGTGAACCATATCACGACACCAACAACAAACGCGCCCCATGAAATCAAACTCACAAGCATCGCCTTCGCCGATGCACCCCACCAAGCTCTCGCCACGAGGCACCGTCTTACGCACGTTCGGCAAGTCCGTTCTGCTCCGAAAAATGATCGGAACATCATCCATGGCCTTGATGGCGCTGGGAGGGATGGCTCCACTCGCCCACGCTGGTCAGATCTGGGATGGTGGCAATGCCACGGGTCTCTGGGGCGACGCCAATAACTGGAATCCAGACGGCGTAGCCAATTTTGGCCTTGGCATTAACTTTGCGGGAATCATTCAGCCCAACACGAATAACAACGTCACGGCGATCACCACGGGGATTACTTTTGATGCGGGAGCGGGTGCTTTCACTCTAGCCGGTAATGCCGTGACGAATACGGGTGGCATCACCAACAACTCAGCCAACCTCCAAACCATCAACCTGCCGATCACACTGGGTAATGCGCAGACTTGGTCCACAACCGCCGCTGGCAGCATGGCCTTTGGTGGCACGGTGGCTTTGTTCAACGGAGGCCAGCTTCAGTTGGCACCTGCGAACGGAACCACCGTCAATGTGACGGGCCTCATCTCTGGGGGCAATGCAGCTTCCAGCATCCTGGTAAACGGTGCAGGCACAGGCAGCTCGACGCTAAGTGGAGCCAACACCTACACAGGCACAACCAACATCACCGCAGGCTCATTAAACGTCCTCGGAAGCCACATCGGAGGTGCTGCCTACACCGTCGGAGCGGCCAGTGCTCTCTCTGGCACGGGTATCATCACCCTCGCCGCAGGGAACAACTTCAATAACAACGGCAACATCACCGTCGGCAACACGGCCATCGCCAATGCGCCTGCCATTCTCACCATCAACACCTCCGGTGCGGGTGCCATCATCATGGGCGCAGGTAGCGCCATCAATGTCGATCTCTTCACCGGGGCTGGCCTCGGCAACAACACGGCCATCATCCCCTCCTCCGACCGCCTTGCCTTCACGGGCAATCTCAATGCGACTGCTGGCGGCACCGTCGTCGTCGGCAATCCGAACGGCATGACCAACTTCGCAGGTGGTGATCAATGGACCGTGCTCAACAACGGCGGCACTGTCACCGGCACCCTCGGCCTCAATGACGCCGCTCTCAACCTCCGCGCCACCCAGGTCGGCAATCTGAATCAAAACTCGGGCGTCTATAGCGTCATCGACACGATCACAGGCCTACAGATGTCGAACATCATGGGTCAGTCCATCTTGTCAGCAGCTCAGAGCATGCTCTCGGATGTCAATGGCCGCCTCTTCTTCCTCCGGGCAGGTCATGGCGATCAAAACATCGATAACAGCATCTCTTCCTCAATGAATGATCGCGTGATCGAAGGTGAAGGCGATGGCCCAGGCAAAAACCCCGGCAAAAACCCGGTTGCGGCTTCGGTGGGACCGCAGGGCTTTTCCAGCGAGTGGCAGGCTTACGCCAATGCCAATTACACAAACACCCGCATTGATTCCCTCGGTGCTCAGCAAGCAGGCTTTGAAGCGGATACCTGGAGCGCGGGTGTAGGATTTGACCGCCGAGTTTCGCCAAACCTTACTCTTGGGTTTGCCGTGAACTGGATGGAGTCCGAGCAGACCTACACCAACAGTGTCGGCACCTTGGACATGAGCGGCATCGCCCTCAGCGCCTACGCTTCCTACGTTCAGAAAGCGTTCTGGGCTGATCTTCTTTACAGCTACGGAAACTTTGATGTCAATACGGCTCGAAATTCGATCGGCTTCCCTACCGCCAATGGCGATACGACGGCCCAAACACATGCCGTGCAGTTCAACACGGGATTAAGCTTCCGCTACCAGGATAACACCTTGGTCACCGGCCCCTTTGCAGGACTCGATTACATGCATGCTTCCATTGATGGATTCAGTGAATCAAGCGGTGGTATCGCCGCCCTGCGCTTCAGTCAGCGCAATGCCGAATCACTCATCTCACGCATCGGCTGGAGTGTTAGCAAGAGGGTGGATACCGATATGGCGGTGATCACGGGTCAGCTTCGTCTGAGCTACGAGCATCAGTTCATGGACTATGGCGATCGCACCAGCGTCAGCTTGGTCAACCAACCCTTCACCGCTACCGCCCAAGGTCAAAACCCTGAACGGGACTTCTTGGTGGCTGGAGCCGGCGTGAATTTCCAATTCACCCCGAGAGTCGGCCTACTTCTGAACTACCAAGGCCAGTTCGCCAGCGAATCGACCACTTCGCACTACTTCGGACTGCGCTTGGGCGTCAAATTCTAGGTTTAACTTGGTTCTCATTCCCCCAGAGAGGCAGCGCCAAAAGCGCTGCCTCTTTTTTGTACTCCGCAGAAGATGAAGTGAGTTACAAGAAAGTGGAACGGGTTTTCAACCTGTTCGATTGGGGAAGGCAGCGATCGGAAACCCGGATTGGGAGAAATGGGACAGATGATATCACCTGAAAATCGCCGAGCCGCAGTGACGCCTGTCACGCTGAGGTTGTTCTGATGTTCTCCGGCCCCGCGTGCTCGGCCGAAGGCGGCGAGAGAAACGAGGCCTTGGGCGTGGATGAGGCGCTCATGGGGCGTGAGAGTTCGTAGTTCGGGCTTTAGCCCGTCAGGAGCTTCCAAGGCGCGGCCTGAAGGCCGAACTACGAACGCACTCCGTTCTCTTGAGCAGCTACTTCCCGTCGTTGACATCGCCCCCTCGCGGCGGCTAATCGGGCGGCATGGAACTCATCAACAATGCTCCGAATGTCCCCTCAGCCGTCGGCCCTTACTCGCAGGCAGTGAAGCAGGGCGAGCTGCTCTTTTGCTCGGGCCAAATTCCGATCAATCCGGCCTCCGGCAAGATCGACGCCACCGATGTGGAAGGTCAGGCAAGGCAGGTTTTGGCGAACATCGCCGCGCTGCTGGCCTCTCAAGATCTCGCGATGACCGATGTGATCAAGGCGACGGTGTTTTTGCAGCAGATGGCCGATTTCCCGAAGGTGAACCCGCTCTATGAGGCTGCTTTTGGCGGTCACAAACCGGCTCGCTCGACCGTGGCGGTAGCCGGACTACCCCTCGGGGCCCTGATCGAGATCGAGGTGATCGCCGTGCTGAAGGCCTGATGGCCTCCCGGTCGTTGCAAATGCCTTCGAGGCCGCTACTCTCGCCCTCCCACCCCCAACACACCCATGCAAGCCCCCCAAATCACCGCCTACCTGAAAACCTACTGCGGCTGGAGCGAAGGCGTCCGCGCCATCTTCCGCAAGTACGACCTCGCCTTCGAGGAAAAGGACATCATCAAGAACCCGGCCTTCCGTTGGGAGATGGAGCAGAAGAGCGGCCAGCCTCTTTCCCCCTGCGTGGAGATCAATGGCACCATGTTGCCGGACATCAGCGGCGAAGAAATCGAATCATGGATGACCCAAAATGGCCTGCTCACGCCGAGTGACGCGCCCGCCGATGCGCCGACCAATTCCGCCTGCTCCGATGCCCAACACGCCGCCATGGCCGCCGGGATCATGCCGGGTGCCACGGTGAAGTTTGTCGTCTAAGCCATCTCCGATCATGAAACGCTTTCTCCTTGTCCCAGCCCTCGTCCTTGCCTCGTGCAACTCCGTGTACTACGCCGCCTGGGAAAAGCTGGG
The DNA here is from genome assembly GCA_044370285.1 of Prosthecobacter sp. GTDB lineage: Bacteria > Verrucomicrobiota > Verrucomicrobiia > Verrucomicrobiales > Verrucomicrobiaceae > Prosthecobacter. Next base: position 14,251 of record JBILVU010000006.1, on the reverse strand, counting down.
CTGGGAGAAGCGTGACCTGCTCGTCAGTGCGGTGAAATCGGCCCGCGGCGAGCAGAAGGAGGCGGGCGAGGAGTTTCAGGATGCCCTCACCCAGCTCAAGAAGCTCTCCGGTTACCACGGCGGGAACCTCGAAAGCGCCTACAACAAGTTCAAAGCCGAATATGAGGACTGCGAAGCGCAAGCCACCAAGGTGCGCAGCGAGATCCGCGAGGTCGATCAGGTGGCTCGCGACCTTTTCCGCGAGTGGGAACGCGAGATCCGCCAGTATGAGAACGCCTCCCTCGCGGCGGATAGCCGGGCGAAGCTGGCGGACACCCGCTCCCGCTTCGAGCAGCTCTCCTCCACGCTGCATGCCGCCGAGGCCAGCATGGAGCCCGTGCTACGCCAATTCCGCGATCAGGTGCTCTATTTGAAGCATAACCTCAACGCCGCCGCCATCGGCTCCCTCCGTGGCAAGGCCGATACCATCCAGTCTGACATCCAGCGCCTGCTGGAGCAGATGAACCGCTCCATCGCTGAGGCAGACCGGTTCATCCAAACGATGAAATAATCCCCCAATGACCCCGAAAATCGACCCCACCCTTCACCGCGATAAAAAGCCGGACTGGATCCGCGTAACTTTGCCGCGTGATCCGAAGTTTTGGAGCACGAAGGGCCTCATCACCGATCTAAAGCTGCACACTGTGTGCGAAGAAGCCCAGTGCCCGAACCGCTGGGAATGCTGGAGCCAGGGTACGGCTACTTTCATGATCGCTGGAGACCGCTGCACGCGTGCCTGTGGCTTCTGCGCCGTCAAAACGGCCAAACCCTTCGCTTTGGAGGCCGATGAGCCGCAGCGGGTGGCCGAGGCCACCAAACGCATGGGATTGAACCACATCGTCATCACCGCCGTGGCCCGTGATGACATGAAAGACGGTGGCGCGGAGCACTTCGCCCGCACCATCGAGGCCGTCCGCGAGGCCGTGCCTACCATCACCATCGAAATTCTCGTGCCGGACTTCAACGGCAAGGACGATGCCCTCGAGGTGGTGATGAAGGCCCGCCCGCACATCTTCAATCACAACCTGGAGACCGTGGAGCGGCTCACCCCGCTCGTGCGCAGCCGGGCGCAGTATGCCCGCAGCCTCCATGTCCTGAAGCGGGCCAAGGCCATGGCCCGTGAGATGGGCACCCAATGCTCCACCAAGAGCGGCCTCATGCTCGGCCTCGGCGAGACGGAGCTGGAGCTCTTCCAGGCCATGGATGACCTCCTGGAGCATGACGTGACCGTTTTGACCCTCGGCCAATACCTGCGCCCCTCCGCCCAGCACCTACCGGTGATCGATTACATCCACCCGGATACCTTTGAGAACTACAAGCAGATCGCCCTGAAGAAGGGCTTTCGCCATGTCGCCAGCGCCCCGCTGGTGCGCAGCTCGTATCACGCCTCCGATTTCCGACCGGAGCTCGATCTCGGGGCCTGACCTCCATCTTCCAGCGCCATTTCCCCATCCACTCGGGAAGGAATACCCATCCCAGAGCTGTAATTGGGGGTTTTTCCGCTTGCCGACTTGAGGCGAGCCTCTATCATCGCCGCTTCATTCCCGGGAGAAAAATCGTTTTTGTGAGAGTGGGGCCTTCCCCGCTCTCTTTTTGTCTCGGGATGTGAGATTTTTTTATGATCAGCGAACTCAAGACCCTGTTTGATTACTACGAGAAAGAGAAAGGCATCGACCGTGAGAAGATGGTCGAGGCCCTTTCACAGGCCCTGCTGGCCGCCTCGAAGAAAAGCATCGGCCCGGCTCGTGAGTTGCGTATCGACATTGATCCTGACAAAGGCACCATCAAAGCCTTCGCCAAGCTGCTCGCCGTCGAAACCGTCTCCAATCCCTGGGAGGAGCTCTCCATCGCCAAGGCCCGCAAGATCAAAAAAGGCGCCGAACTCGGCGATGAAATCGAACTCGAAGTCACGCCCACCAACATGGGCCGTATCGCCGCCCAGACCGCGAAGCAGACGATGCTCCAGCGCCTCCGCATGGCGGAGAAGGAAAACCTTTATGAAGAGTTCAAAGACCGCACCGGTGACGTCGTCAGTGGCGTGGTGCGCCGCTTTGAGAAATCGGATGTCGTGATCGACCTCGGTAAGTTCGAAGGCATCATGCCTGGCAAGGAACGCGTCGCCACGGAAGACTACAATGTCAGCGATCGCATGCGGTTCTATGTGAAGGCCGTCGAAAAAGACACCGGTCGCGGCCCAGAAATCATCCTCTCCCGTGCGCATCCGAACTTCGTGCGCCGCCTGTTTGAATTCGAAGTCAGCGAGATCGGTGACCGCACCGTCGAGATCGCCAGCATCTCTCGTGAAGCGGGTTACCGCACGAAAGTGGCCGTCCACAGCGCCGATGAGAAAGTGGACCCCGTGGGTGCCTGTGTCGGCCTGCGTGGTGCCCGCGTGAAGAACATCGTCCGTGAGCTCAACAACGAAAAAGTGGACATCATCCGCTGGAAGAGCGATCCCGCCGAGTTCGTCCGCGAGGCGTTGAAGCCCATCAAGGTCATCAGCATCACCGTCGATAAGGACAAGAAGCAGGCCCACCTCACCGTCAGCGAAGAAGAGCTCTCCAAGGCCATCGGTCGGCGCGGTCAGAATGCCCGCCTCACCTCCCGCCTCGTCGGCATGGACCTCATCATCGAGAAGGACGAGCACGCCGAGCAGGTCTTTGAAGGCCAGATGGGCAGTGCCGTCAAGCACCTCGTCGAAGCCCTCGGAATCACGGCAGATACCGCCCGCCTGCTCACTCAAAACGGTATGGCTGATCTCGCCATGTTTGCCTACGCCGATGTCGAAGACGTCACCGAAATGCTCGGTGGTGACCGCGCCCTCGCCGAGCAGATCCTCGCCAAGGCTCAAACGAATGCTCCCGCCCCTTCTGGGGAGTAAACCCGTTTGCCGCCATGAGCTCCTCCCACTCCAGTTTTCTCCACCCTCAGCAAGTTTCCCAACTAGCCCCCTTCTCGTTTTTACCACCACCCACGCATGCCCGGCAAATCCTCCTCCTCGAAACCCGACCAGCCCTCCGCCACCGAAACAGGTGAGGTGAAGCTGACAGCCGAAAGCGCCAAGCCGAAAAAATCCGCCGGCAAGAAGGTGCTTTCGCTGATCGAGGAAGTCGTAGAGGATAAAACCAAAGCCCGGGCACCCCGCAAGGAATCCACCAGTGTGCTCCCCCGCATCGGAGCCAAGCCTGTAGCTCCCAAGAAGGCCGTCGAGCCTGAGCCAGTTCCCGCCGAGCCAGCCAAACCCACGCTCGATGATCAGAAGAGAGACGCCCTGAACCTCTTCGACGAAAAACCAAAGCGGCGTGAGCGCCCCGCCATCACCGAGGCCACTGTCTCCGCCCTCCCGCCCATCTCGCTGCTGCTCGATGAGACGCCCCGGCCAAAGCCCGCCAGCGCACCTGCACCAGCGCCCGTTGCCGAGGCGACTGTGCCAGAGTTCGAACTCGGCGAAAATGGCGAAAAGATCATCCTCCTGAAGCCGCCCATCATTGTGAAGGATCTGGCGGAAAAGATGGGTCTCAAGCCCTTCAAGATCATCTCCGATCTGATCGCCTTCAAAGTCTTCGCCAGTGCCGACAAGGCCATCGACATCGAAGTGGCCGAAAAAATCTGCGAGAAGCACGGCTTCCGGCTTGAGCGAGAAAAACGCGAGAAAGGCGGCGGAGTTCACAAAGTCGAAGAAGTCATCGTCGAGCCGGAAAAACTGCCGGAACCCACCGCCGAGGAAAAAGACACTCGAGCGCTTCGTGCCCCCATCATCACCTTCATGGGCCACGTCGATCACGGCAAAACATCCCTCCTGGATGCCCTGCGCAAGACCCAGGTGGCCCACGGCGAAGCTGGCGGCATCACCCAGCATATCGGTGCCTACTGCGTCTTCCACGATGGCAAGCCCATCACCTTCATCGATACCCCCGGCCACGCCGCCTTCTCCGCCATGCGGGCACGCGGTGCCAATGTGACGGACATCGTCGTCCTCATCATCGCTGCGGATGACGGCATCATGCCGCAGACGAAGGAAGCCCTCTCCCACGCCAAAGCCGCCGGCGTCCAGCTCATGGTCGCCATCAACAAATGTGACCTCCCCACCGCCGATGTCATGCGGGTCAAAGGCCAGCTTCAGGAGATCGGCCTCGCCCCCGTCGATTGGGGTGGTGAGATCGAGTGCATGGAAGTCTCCGCACGCTCCGGCCTCGGCCTCGATAACCTTCTCGAAACCATGGCCCTTCAGGCCGAGGTGCTCGAATTGAAGGCCGATCCCAAGGCTCCCGCCCGCGCCACCGTCATCGAATCCTCCATGGTCGCAGGCAAAGGCCCCGTCGCCACCGTCATCGTCGGCCAGGGCACCCTCCAGGTCGGTCAGCCCTTCATCTGCGGCCCGTATTGGGGTAAGGTGAAAGCCCTCGTCAACGACCGCGGCCAGAACATCAAGGAAGTACTCCCCGGCATGCCCTGCGAGGTCATCGGCTTCTCCGATATGCCCAATGTCGGCGACGAAGTCGTCTTCATGGACAGTGAGCGTTCCGTCAAAAAGCTCAGCGAAGAGCGCCTCGAAGAGATGCGCCAGAAGAAGCTCGCCACCCCGCGCCGCACCACGTTGGAACACCTCTTCGCCTCGATCGAAGAAGGCAACAAAAAGGCCCTCAAAGTCGTCCTCAAGACCGATGTGCAGGGTTCCGTCGAGGCCATCTCCAAATGCCTCAAGGACATCAAGAGCGACAAGATCAACCTCGAAATCCTCCACGCCGAGGCGGGCTCCATCACCGAGAGCGATGTGCTCCTCTGCTCCGCCTCCGATGCCCTCATCCTCGGCTTCAACGTCAAGGTCGAGAACAAAGCCCTCGCCGTCTCCAAGCGTGAAGGCGTCCAGATCAAGCTCTACTCCATCATCTATGAGCTCATTGATCAGGTCAAAGAAGCCCTCGAAGGCCTCCTCGATCCGATCACCCGCGAAAAAGTCATCGGCCATGCCCGCGTGAAGCAGGTCTTCAAGGTCCAGAAAGGCTACGTCGGCGGTTCCGTCGTCACCGATGGCCTCATGCACCGCAAGCAGCGTGCCCGCGTCCTCCGTGGCGGCCAGGCCGTTTACGATGGCGGCTTCGAAACCCTCCGCCGTTTCCAGGACGAGGTCCCCGAAGTCCGCAACGGCCTCGAATGTGGTATCAAGCTCAACGGCTTCTCCGATTACGAAGAAGGCGACGTCATCGAGTGCTACGAACTCGAAAAAATCCCCCAAACCCTCTGAGTGCAGGGCGAAGAGCACAGGGCCTAGAGCCCCTGAGCATCTGAACCCTTCGCCTTATTCCATTCGCCCTTAGCGCCATGTCCCTTCGTCTCGACAAAGTCTGTGAACTCATGCGCCGCGAGCTCTCGCTCGTCGTCGAGAAGGACTACCGTCCTGAAAACGGCCTGCTCACCGTGCATGAAGTCGTCGTAAACGCCGATTTGAAGCACGCCACCGTTCACGTTGGTGTCATTGGCAAGCCCCACCAACAGGAAGCCATCGTCGAACGCCTCAACAAAGCACGCGGAGCCATCCAGCGGGATCTCTACAAACGCGTCAAACTGCGGAACAGCCCAAATCTCCACTTCCGCCTCGATCACACCACCGAGCGTGCCGTGCCGCTGGTACACCTCATCGACAATCTGCCGCCTCCGGCACCAGAACCATCTGCGACCGAATCCTGATCCGCCGAAGACGGGCAGGATTCCCCTGCCCTCTTCAGCGAACCATCAAAGAGCTCACTTCACCTTGAACAGCTCCACGTCGAAAATCAGCGCCTCGTTCGGCCCGATGTCACGACCGGCACCACGGGAGCCGTAGGCGAGCTTCGACGGGATGTAGAAGCGGAACTTGGAACCTTCCTTCATGAGCTGCACGCCTTCCGTCCAGCCGGCGATGACGCGATTCAGGGGGAACTCGATGGTTTCTTTGCGGCGGTAGCTGCTGTCAAAGACGGTGCCGTCGATCAACGTGCCTTCGTAATGCACTTCCACGGTGTCCGTGGCCTTCGGGCTCTTGCCAGTGCCTTCGGTGATCACTTTGTATTGGAGACCGCTGGCGGTCACAGTCACGCCTTCTTTCTTGGCGTTGTCTTCGAGGAACTTTTCACCTTTGGCGAGTGCGATGTCGGACATGATGGGATGAGGGTGGGGTTGGTTAAGAGGCGCGGAGACTAGCGGCTTCACGCCATCTGGCAAGCCCGTCCACCATCCACCTGATGCACCACCCCGCTCAGCGCGTCCTTCGCCGCCCAGTCGAGATTGGTCGTGGTGATGATCTTCTGCGTGCCGTTGGGCAGCAGGCTTAGCAGCGCACGTCGCCGATGCGCATCCAGCTCGCCGAAGACGTCGTCGATGAGCATCAGCGGAGCCTCGCCACATGATTTTTCGAGCACATGCGCCTGCGCGAGCTTCATCGAGAGCGCAAACGACCGCTGCTGGCCCTCGCTGGCAAACGTCGTCGCATCACGATCATTCAAAAACATCGCGATGTCATCCCGGTGCGGCCCAAAGGCCGTCGAGCGTGATTTCGACTCCTCCTCACGCATCCCCGCCAGCGCCTCAAACAGGCTCCCGGCTTCAAAAGTGCTCGTGAAGGCAATTCGCGTGCTTTCCGCGCCTTCGCTCAAATGCGCATGCGCCGCCGAAACTTGCGGATTCAGCGCCTCACACAGTTCGGCACGCCGTTGCCACAAAACGGCTGCGAAGCCGTCCATCACCCGCGCAAAGGCATCCGCCTGCTTCCAGGCGATCACCGCATCGCGCTTCAAAACGTAGTTCCGGCCTCGCAAAGCACGCTCATAGCCTCGCAGCGCATGCAGGTAGTCCGGAAACATCTGACTGGCCGCGAAGTCCAAAAACCGCCGCCGATGCTCCGCGCCGCCGCGAAGCAGATTCATGTCCCGATGATCCATCCACACCACCAAACCGGCCGCCGCGAGGTAGTCCGCCGATTTGCCGCACGTCACGCCATCCAGCGCGAGACGTCGCGAGGTGGCGTTTTGCGCATAGCGCAGCCGTTTCCCGCTCCACACCGCCTCCACGAGGCAAGTTGAGGCCTCAAAGCGCACTAGCTCACCGCGAATCGTCGTCCGCGGCGACTGCAGCCGCATCAACACGCACGCCGCCTCAATGAGCGAGGTCTTCCCCTGCGCATTCCTCCCCACCAGCAGCGTCACATCCGGATGCAGTTCCACCTTCGCCTCGGCGAAGCAGCGGAAATCACGCACAAACAGATCAGATAGCATGGAGGCAAAGAGCTAAGGGCAAAGAGCGAAGAGCCGCAACTTTTCATCACCGGCAACTTCGCGAGCATGCGTGATTGATGCTTGTCACAACCACCGGCCTCTGCTGCGATGGGCGGATGAGATTTCCCGAACATCGACCCGGCGCTTTCTGGCGCAGCTTCGCCATCATTGTCATGGTGGCCGGGGTTTATGCACTCGCAGCTCGTCTGCTGTTTCCCGCCCTCGGGCATCGCTACAACATCATCTCGGTCGGATTCGTTTTCTGCATGCCGTTCGCCTTGGGTGCCTTGGTTTGCTACCTGGGCTACCGGCTGGATTCACCACGCCCCTTCTGGCGACGCTGGGCACCCATGCTGGTCATGTGGCTGGCCGTGGCAGGGTCATGGGCGGTTCATTTGGAGGCTTTGATGTGCCTGGTGGTGGCCTTGCCGATTGTCCTACCGAGTGCCCTAGGAGGTGGCTGGACGATGCATCTCAGCCTGCAAAATCGAGCCAAGGACAGGCTGCTCGTCAGTGTGGTCGTTCTGCTGCCTTATGCCGTCGCACCCGTCGAATCCTGGTGGTCGGCTCCGCATGAAACTCGTGTGATGACGGACTCCATCCACATCCAGGCGAGTGCCGATGCCATCTGGAAGCAGATTTACCAGGTCCCGGCGATTCAGCGCCAAGAACTCCCGTCTCAATGGATCTACCACCTCGGCTTTCCGCGCCCCATCGAGGCGCAAATTGACCGCGAAGGCGTCGGGGCCGTTCGGCACGCCACGTTTGAACGCGAGGTGTCCTTCTTCGAAGTCGTGACCGAGTGGCAGCCTGCTAAAAAACTCTCGTTCACCATCAAAGCAGACCCTGATTTCGTGCCCCACACCGCATTCGACGAACATATCATCGTCGGCGGCAGGTTTTACGATGTGCTGGACGGCACCTACGAGATCGAACCCACGAGCGATGGCGCCTGCACCCTGCATTTGTCCAGCACGCACCGGCTCTCCACGCCATTCAATTGGTATGCAGGCTGGTGGAGCGAATGGGTGATGAGCCAGATCCAAGGCTCCATCCTCGAAGTCATTCGCAAACGCTGTGAGACCAACCATGAATGATTTGGACCGCCCCCGCCCGCAACTCTGCGCAGCCATTTTCTAGGCTCTTCGCTTGATTTGGAGGCCTCCGCACGGATGAATCGCGCCCCATGTCCACCTTCCGCACCGTCAAAGGCTTCCGCGACTTCTTCCCCGAAGAATGCGCGCTGCGTAACTACATCGCCGAAACCTGGCGCGTCGTCGCACGCCGCTATGGCTTCGTCGAGTATGAGGCGCCCGTCGTTGAGAGCACCGACCTCTTCCGCAAAAAGAGCGGCAACGAGATCACCGCGCAGCTCTTCTGCTTCCGCGACAAGGCCGACCGCGAGATCACGCTGCGCCCCGAGGTGACGCCGTCGCTCGCCCGCATGGCCACCGCCCGTCAGCGTGACTTCAAGAAGCCCATCAAGTGGTTCCAAATCGGCCCCTGCTTCCGCTATGAAGAGCCGCAGGAAGGTCGCGGGCGCGAGTTCATCCAGTTCAATGCCGACATCCTCGGCGACAGCGGCCCCGCCACCGCCGCAGAGCTGATCTCGCTCGCCATCGACACCATGCGTGAGTTTGGTGTGAGTGCCGACGACTTCGTCATCCGCCTCAGCAACCGCGAAATCTGGAACGGCTTCCTCGCCGAGAAAAACATCGCCTCCGAGCACGCTACGACCTTCCTCAGCATCATCGACAAAATCGAGCGTTCGAAGCCCGACGAAACCGAGAAAAAACTCGGCGAAATCGGCCTCACCACCGCCGAGGTGCGTGCCTTCATGGCCGCTACGGATGAGAACCACCCCGCCTTCGCCGAATTGAAGGCCAACCTCACCGCCCGCGGTCTCTGGCAGCACGTCCGCATCGACGCCACCATCGTCCGCGGCCTCGCCTACTACACCGGCGTTGTCTTTGAAGTCTTCGATCTCAAACACGGCCTCCGCGCCCTCGCTGGCGGCGGCACCTACGACAAGCTCTGCGCCCTCATCAGCGATGGTAATGTTGACATGACAGCCGCAGGCTTCGCCATGGGCGATGTCGTGCTCGGCATCCTCCTCAAGCGCACGCCGGGTGCCCAAATGAAGCTCACCAGCGCCCTCCTCGCCGCCAGCAGCATCGACGCCTTCGTCGTCATCGCCGATGAAGCCCAGCGCCCGCACGCACTCGCCGCCATCCAGCAACTCCGCGCCGCTGGCATCCGCATCGACTACCCGTTTGGCTCGCAAAAAGTCGGCAAGCAATTCCAAGCCGCCGAGGACCGCAAAGCCCGCTTCGCCATCGTCTTCGGTGCCGAATACCCAGAAGTCATCGTGAAGAACCTCGTCGCCCGCTCCCAGACTTCCGTGCCCGCCGCGAGCGTCGTCGAAGAGGTGCAAATGATGCTCGCTGAGCCCGCCATCGGGCCGCTGATCGCCTGATTTGCCCGAAAATCGCTCTCGACGATTTTCTTCCTATAACGTATTTTTTTCGCGTTATAGGAAGAAAATCATGTTCATCGGTCGAAGCGAAGAAACAGCCCGTTTGCGTGGTGCCATCGAGGCACGCGCACCGAAAGTCGTGCTCGTTTATGGCCGCCGCCGCATCGGGAAGACGGCCCTCATTCGCCAGGCTGTGGGGCGCACGCCTGCGCTGGTCATCGAAGGACTCGAAAACCAGTCCACCCAGGCGCAGATCGCCAGCTTCCTCGATCAAGCCTCCCGTCAACTCCGACGAAAGCTGCCAGCCGTGAGCACCTGGCAGGCGGCTCTCTATGAACTGGACACCGCGCTCGCCAAACGCCCGATGGTTATCGTGCTAGATGAGTTTCAATGGCTGGCGAACTACCGCCAGGAACTCGTCTCCACGCTGAAAATGGTCTGGGAGACACGCCTGAGCCGCAAACCGGGCCGCACACTCATCCTTTGCGGCTCCATCGCTTCCTTCATGACGACGAAGGTGCTAAACTCCAGCGCCTTCTATGGCCGGATCGATGTCACCGTGCATTTGCAGGGCTTCCAGCTCGCCGAGACAGCCCGCATGCTCTCCAAACGCGGTTTTGGCGAAATCCTCGACGCCCAGTGCTTCACCGGCGGCGTGCCGAAATATGTCGAACTGCTCGCCAAGGGCAGCTCCATCGTGCAAAGCATGAACGAGGAGGCGTTTCGACCGCATGGCTATTTCGTGCAGGAATACCAGCGCATCTTCACCAGCCACTTTGGATGGAATGATGAATTTCAGCGCCTCATCCGCGCCCTCGCCGCCGCGCCGTATGGCCTGAGCCGGCGTGATCTCGCCGCAGAAGCCGAAGTGGATGAGGGCGGCATGCTCACGCAGCGCCTCTACGACCTAGAGGCCGCCGGATTCATCTCCTCACAGCGACCTTTCGACAAAGGGCATGAGACGCGCCTCATCCGCTACCATCTGAGCGATCCGTGGATCAGCTTTTACCATGCCTTCATGCGCACGCGGCTGAAACAAATCCGAGAGGAGGACCGGCGTTATCTTTTTCATGCCATCCGCCAGACGGGTGCCTTTCGCTCATGGATGGGCCGCGCTTTTGAACTGGTCTGCATGCGTCACAGCGGCCAACTCGCCCGCCTCCTCGGCTTTGCCTCCATCAGCTACGACTCCGGCCCCTGGTTCCGCGCTCCGCGCAAAGGCATCACCGGCGTACAGATCGACCTCGCTTTTGATCGCGACGACAAAGTCATCACGCTCTGCGAAATGAAGCGCCAGACCGCTCCGCTGGGCCGCTCCATCATCCCCGAGGTCGAGCGCAAGGCGGAGGTCCTCCGCAATGAAATTCCAGGCCGCACCATTCAGCCCGTGCTGGTCGTGGACGGGCCTGTTTCCAAGGAAGTGGAGGCCTCCGGCTACTTCTTTCGCATCCTCCAGGCCTCGGAACTGCTGCAATGATTTTCTTCCTATAACGTGTTTTTTGAGCGTTATAGGAAGAAAATCGTTTTTTCTTATCGACTGGATTTAACCACTGATTAAACGCTAACATGACGCTGATAGTGGTTTCATCATTAGCGTTTAATCAGCGTCATATCAGCGGTTCAAAACGGAAGGATTGCTGTGGTGAGTGCGTTTCCACCTGCACTCATGAAACAGGTTCTCCTCTCCCTTTTCCTCTTCGCTAACCTTGCTGCTGCTCAGCCATCCTTCCGTGCCGGAGTGGCCACGGTGGACATCTCGCCCACGGAGTTCCCGCGCATCATCGCGGGCGGGTTTCTCGAAGGACGGGGCGAGAAGCTCGCGGACAAGCTCTTCGTGCGAAGTTTTGTGCTCGATGACGGGAAGATGAAGATCGCCTTCGCCATCGTGGATACCTGCATGATGGAGCAGTCGCTCATTGATGAGGCCAAAGGCATCGCAGCGAAGCAATGCGGCATCCCGGTGGACCGCATGATGGTCAGCGCCACGCACACGCACTCCGCGCCGGCGGCCATGGGCTGCCTCGGCACGCGGAAGGACACCGTGTATGCGAAATTCCTCACGCCAAAGATCGCCGAGGCCATCGTGGCGGCGAATGCGGCGCTGCAACCGGCCCTCATCGGCTGGGGCTCGATCGACGACTGGGAGCACACGCACAACCGCCGCTGGATTCGCCTGCCCGGCAAAGAAGTCGTCGATCCCTTCGGCCAGCCCACGGGCCGCGCAAACATGCACCCCGGCTACCTCAGCAAGGACGTCGTCGGCCCCAGCGGCCCGGTGGACCCGCAACTCAGCGTCATCGCGCTGCAAACGCTCGATGGCAAACCGCTCGGCGTGCTGGCGAACTACTCTCAGCACTACTTCGGCACTGGTCCGGTCTCCGCCGACTACTTCGGCCTCTTCTGCAAGCACCTCGCCGCGAAAATGGGCCAGCAGGGCGATGGCAACGGCCCCTTCGTCTGCGCCATGAGCCAGGGCACCAGCGGCGACCAGATGTGGATGGACTACGGCGCGGAGAAAAAGACCATCACCATCGACCACTACGCCTCCGAGGTCGCCGACAGCGCCCTGAAGGCCCTGCAAACCGTGAAATACGTCGATCACGCCCCGCTCGGCATGATCGAGAAGACCCTGGAGCTCAACTACCGCGTCCCCGACGAAAATCGCCTCGCCTGGGCAAGGCCCATCGCCGCGAAGATCGAGAACGACGTGCCGAAGAACAAAGAAGAAGTGTATGCGAGAGAGGCGCTGATTTTGCACGAGCGTCAAAAGACGATTGTGAAGCTCCAAGCCATCCGCATCGGCGACCTGAGCATCGCTACGCTGCCGAACGAGGTGTATGCGATCACGGGATTGAAGCTGCGGGCGGCTTCAGCATTCGGTACTCACTTCAACATTGAGCTCGCGAATGGAGCAGAGGGATACATACCACCGCCAGAGCAGCACACACTCGGTGGTTACACGACTTGGCCAGCCAGAACGGCCGGATTAGAGCAAATGGCCGAAACCCGCATTGTTGGACGACTGGGAGATGCGCTTCACACTCTGGCAGGGAAATCGAATGACATCTTGAAACACGAGAACGGTGAATTTGCTGAGCAAACTTTATCTTCCTCTCCTTTGGCATATTTCCGATGCGAAGATTTCATTTTCGTTCTCGAAGACGAGGTCCGCTCCAAACAAGCCCCTCTTATTCCTCTGCATAACAAAAGCTGCGCGATGTATCTGCCAGGACCAGGGAGTGGCTTGGGCTATGGTGAATCTTCTGCATTAACCGTGTCTTCATTCTCCGGGAGCCGGGCAATCAACCGTTCTGTGCATGTGGCTGGCGGAGTAATTCCCACATATTGGCCAATATTGTTAGATCGAGTGGATGAACACGAAACTCAGATGTGCCCGACAAAGGCCACCATCGCCCTCTGGTTCTGGCTCGGCCACGAAAGCGGAGCGAGTGATCGCACGGGCGAGCTGATCAATGCGCTGGGCGTCAGCTTGAAGGCGCATCAGTTCCCGGATCACACGTTGCAATTAGAGTGGTCCGCACAGTCCTCTGTGCGGAACGAGCGTTCCCAGGCTCCCGATACCGCACAGGGGACTGTGAGGACCACTTTTGCGGACGACTGGCATTTCGCCGTGCTCATTCGCGATGGCGAAAACGTGCGTGTGCATCTCGATGGCTCGGAGAAGCCCGTTTTGACCGGAAAAGCCGGGAAAGCGGCGAATGAAGTGCTTTTCGGCCAAGGACTCGAAGGTCGGCTCGACGAGATCACGATCTGGGATCGCGCTATTGAGTCTGCGCTCATCGCGAAGCTTTGGAACATCTCGAAAGTGGGCGAGGAGAATGCGAAACGGGCCGTTTCGCGGGCGGAGCGGAAGAAGCGGACTCAGGTGAAAAGCTCGACCTTGCTCAAGGCGCATGAAAACTGGTCCGCGTCGATGCGCTTCAAGAACACGAAGGCAAACAACGTCAGCGCCGTGACCGCTTACCTCATCTCGCGTGGACCAAAGGGCGATCATCAAGCGCCGGGAGATCACCTTGGCATTGGCGGCAGCTACAAGGACTCCGAACCGGGCAAGCTCTTCGTCTTCAACGGCAACGCAGCCTCTCAAATCGTGCGCGGCAAGACGATCATCGAGCCGGGCACATGGAATGACGTGAAGCTGGAGCGCCTCGGCTCGCGGGTGAAGGTGACGCTCAACGGCAAGGTCGAGATCGACGCCGAATTGCCGGTCACCGCGCTCGGCGCGAAGGAATTGTTCTTCGGCAGACGCTGCGATGACTTCGCGCCACTGGAAGGGGAGTTTTCAGATGTGGTTGTCGAGGGCGCGGCAGCGTCGTGGAGTGCGGTGGGAAGCGATAGCGCCACACCGCTGTCGAAGGCTGGCAAGTCATCGAACACCCAAGACCGCTCGACAGCGGTGCCGCCGATGCCAGGTGGCCCTGGCATCTCTGCCACCGCACTCCACGACGCTGGCGCGAAGTCGAAG
>JBILVU010000251.1:0-4404 GCA_044370285.1 Prosthecobacter sp. | reverse complement strand
AGCGCATCCGGGTAGCGTTTGTCGGGATCAGGATCGGTGGCCTTGGCGATGATTTCATCCCAGCGCTTGTTCACCGGAGAGTATTCCGTGACGGAACGACGCGGCGTGGCGGGCACGCGACCGGTGAGCAGTTCATAAAGCACGACGCCCGCCGCAAAGATGTCCGCCCGCTGATCGACACCGCGTTTGTCCATGATCTCCGGCGCGGCGTAATCGGGCGTGCCGAAGGGATTTTCCTCCGCCTCACCGGTCATCGGGCGGGCGAGGCCGAAGTCCGCCACCTTCACGCGGTCCTCCTCGTTCACCATGATATTCCCCGGCTTCACATCGCGGTGCAGGATCTTGTGACTGTGGGCAAAGTGCAGCGCATCGCAGAGCTGCATGACGTAGTTGGCCACCTTGCGAAGAGGGATGCCGCCCTTTTGCACCAGCTCGTGCAGCGTGTGACCTTCCACCCATTCCATGACGAGGTAAAAATGACCTTCCCGTGATATACCGAAGTCATACACCGTCACGATGTTCGTGTGGTTGAGCTTCGCCATGGCGCGGGCCTCCGTCTTGAAGCGATCCGCAAACTCCGCCTCTTTGCCAAAGGCGGGCGGCAGGATCTTCACGGCCACCGGACGATCCAGACTGGCCTGCTGCGCCCGATACACCGCACCCATGCCACCAAAGGCCGCCAGCTTATGAAACTCATACTGCGGCAGCAGCGCGTTCATCTCCTCGACCGTGGGAACGTCGAAGGGCAAAGGATGAGCGTGCGGGGTTTCGTCAGACATGAGGGCGGGAGGGGATCAAACGGCGCGTGGTGTGGAATCTCACGGCCTCGCGGCCAGAGACAACTCAATGATACGGGCGCAAAGCTGCGGAAACTCGATGCCCACGGCCTTCGCGGCCTTCGGCAGTAGCGAGCTGCTGGTCATGCCGGGGATGGTATTGATCTCCAGCACGAAGGGCGCTTGATCGCTATCGCGCAGCATCACATCCACGCGGCCATACACTTCGGTGCCGCAACTGCGGAAGGCCGCCAGAGCCGCCTCCTGAATTTGCTTCGTGACGGCCTCGCTGAAGGGCGCGGGGCAATGGTAGAGCGTCTTGCCCTTGCCGGTCATCCAGGGGTATTTGTTGTTGATGTCGTAAAAGCCATCCACCGGCTCGATGTGGATCACGGGCAGCACTTGATCGCCCAGCACGCCGACGGTGAGTTCTTTGCCTGCCACATAGTCTTCGATCAGCGTGTCCTTGCCGAACTTCTTCGCGTCCTCGATGGCCGCGTCGAACTCGCTTTGATGATGGCAGATATGCACGCCCACGCTGGAGCCTTCGCAGGGGGGCTTCACCACAAGGGGAAAGCCGATCTCCAGCTTCGCGCTGCCATCGAGCGGATAAATCTGCGAGCGCGGTGTGGGCACCCCGGCGGCGACGAAGCGCTCCTTGCTCAGTTTTTTGTCAAAAGCGATGCGGCTCGTCTCCACCCCGGCACCGGTGTAGCGGATGCCTTTGGCTTCGAGAATGGCCTGGATCTGCCCGTCTTCGCCAAAGGTGCCGTGGATCGTATTCATCGCGATGAAGACATCCGCAGGCACCTCGAAATCCGGTCCCGTGACATCCACCTCCACCACCTGCGCCCCGAGCGAGGCGAGCGCTTCCACCACGCTTTCGGCGGTCTTGAGAGAAACCTTGCGTTCGGAGCCGGGGCCGCCCTTCAGGACGGCGATTTTCTTGTCTTTGAGGTCAATCATGAGGTGGCTAGCCATGCCAAGCCGGTTCTCGCTTGGCAAGCCTTTCCTTCCAGAGCACCATCGCGGCCATGCTCCGGCTTTTTATCCTGCTTTTTGCCCTTTCCGCTCACGCGGCGGATTTCGATCTCATCATCGAGAATGCTCAGATCGCCGATGGCACCGGCTCGCCGCTGACGAAGGGCCGCATCGGCATCAAGGACGGCCGCATCGCCGCGCTTGGCGACTTCACCGGCACGGCGGCGGATACCCTGGATGCCCGCGGACTCGTGGCCGCGCCGGGCTTCATTGATGTCCACACGCACTCGGAGGACATCTGCGGCAATCCTGTGGCGGAAAACTTCCTGCGCATGGGCGTGACGACCATCATCACCGGCAATTGCGGCAACTCCCGCACCGATGTGGCCACCTTCTTCCGCGAGATCGAGGCCGCGAAGCCCGCGCTGAATGTCGGCACGCTCATCGGCCACGGTTCCGTGCGAAAGGAAGGCATGGGAGGCAGCTTCATCCGTGCTCCGAATGCTGAGCAGCTCGCAACGATGAGCCAGATCGTCGATCAGGCGATGAAGGATGGCGCGGTGGGCCTGAGCACGGGCCTCATCTATGTGCCGGGCAGCTTTGCCAAGACGGAAGAAATCATCGCCCTCGCCAAGGTCGTCTCGCAGCACGATGGCATCTACGTGAGCCACATGCGTGCCGAGACGGTGAAGATCTTTGACGCCCTCGACGAGCTCATCCGCATCACCAAGGAAAGCGGCTGCCGCGCGGAGGTTTCCCACATCAAGCTCAGCGGTCCCACCGCCTGGGGAAAGGCCGCCGAAGTCCTCGCCGTGCTCGATCAAGCGCGGGCGGAAGGTTTGAAGATCACCCACGATCAATACGCCTACACCGCCAGCAGCACCGGCCTGCGCCAGACCATTCCCGATGCGGCGCTGGAGGGCACGCGGGAGGACTTCGTGAAGCGTCTCGCCGATCCCACCGAGAAAACGAAAATCTTCGAAGGCATGGCAAAGATGCGTGAGCGTCAGGGCCGCAAGGACTATGCCTATGCCGTCATCGCCCGCACGGTCATGAATCCTGAGTTGAACGGCAAAACCATCCCCGAGGCCGCGAAGCTCCTGCGTGGCAAGGACACGCTCGAAGACCAGATCGAGACCATCCTCGATCTCGAAGCCCGTGGCGGAGCCAGCGCCATCTTCCACGGCATGAACGAGGAGGATTTGCAGGCCTTTTTAAAGCATCCACTCACCATGATCGCCAGCGATGGCGGCCCGCGCATCCTCGGCGAGGACGTGCCGCACCCTCGCAGCTATGGCAACAACGCCCGTGTGCTCGGGCGCTACGTCCGCGAGCTGAAACTGCTCACGCTCGAAGAAGCCATCCGCCGCATGACCAGCCTCCCCGCGACCACGTTTCAGCTCGAAGGCCGTGGCCAGCTCAAACCCGGCTTCATCGCCGACATCGTCTTCCTCGATCCCGCCAAGGTCACCGATCCCAGCACCTTCGCCGACCCGCATCACCATGCCGAAGGCATCCCCCACGTCCTGGTGAACGGTCGCCTCGTCCTCCACAATGCCAAGCTGACCGATGAACGCCCCGGCCAGATCGTGCGCAAGAGCCTGAAATGATCTCGCCGCAGCTCCCACGCGATTCGTAGCGTCAAACGTCCGTTTGCTCAGGACATCACGGGGAAGTCTGACGACTTCCTCTACACAGAGCCTCCCGCTCGATTCGTAGCGGCAAACGTCCGTTTGCCGAGAGCGGCCCCGACAGGTCCGCGCACCCTCTTCCCAGCCGAATTCGATGACACCGCAGCAAACACAATCTCACAGCCAGCGTGGCAAGCGTGAGAAAGCCCACCTAGCCTCCCGCCGTGATTTGCACCACCTCGATCACATCCCCCTCGCTCACCGAGGCCGTATCGAGTTCGCGAGGCAGCAGCGCCGCCTGATTTTGCTCCACCACGACTGGCTTGCCCCCGAGACCGAGCGCATCCAACAAGACGCGGATGGTGAGAGGACTATCGAAAGTGCGTTTTTCGCCGTTGAGAGTGATTTGCATGGGCACGAAAGAAAAGAGACGGTCCGCATTCAAGGCCGCCCCACGACCGAAAGCAAGGGCCGATGGCATCAGATCCCCTTCCCTGCGAAGAGTGAAGAAAGTAAATCCCACCCATTCAAATACCTCGTGACCGTCTTCCTTCTTCCAGGCCTCGGTGCCACCTCAGACCTTTTCGCAGACTATCAGTTCCCCTTTCCGACCCGCAGGGTGGACTACCCAGCTCCCAGCACGCCCACGCTGAGCTTCTCCGACTATGCGCGTCAGCTCATCCGTGACCATGGCATCCAGCCTGGGGACAGTCTCATTGGGGTATCCCTCGGGGGCATGATCTCCTGCGAGATCGCAGCACTCATGCCCATCGCCAAAGTGACGCTGGTGTCTTCTTGCACCGACTCCCATCACCTTCAGCCCTTCGTCCGCCACCTGCGTCAACTCAGCCGCTTCATGCCTTGGCGATGGATCCAGAAAACACCGTTCCCGTCGTTCCTTTTGAGTCGCTCGCGTCGCCTCGCGCTCGCCATGTTTCGCAGGGCCGATGCGAAGTTCATCCGCTGGGCCTGTCTGAATGCCGCCAGATGGAAGAGTCCTTCCGTCCATCGGGACA
>JBILVU010000189.1:0-9241 GCA_044370285.1 Prosthecobacter sp. | reverse complement strand
TCCAGATCCATGGCGACCAGGACCCTCTGTTTCCGATTTCACGGCAAAAAATCCACCACATCATCCCGGGCGGTGATCACCTCATGATCCTGAGTCATCAGACAGAGATACTGCCATTGCTCATCGCTAGGCATTACCCCCAGATACCATCTACCTAGTTTTAGCTGCCATCAGCCCATCGCTTTGGCGAGCACCTGAAAAAGTACCGAGCGGCCTATCTGAGTGCGATCCGTGATCAGCGCTTCGCTTTTTTCTCCTGCTTCGCCAGCTTCTTTTCCTTGGCGGTTTTTTGCGGGGCTTTCTTGGTCTCTTTTTTGGCGTCGTTGGATTTCATAAGGGTGGTGGCGAGGTTCAGGCCGTGGGCGTGTTCGCTCCACATCCGTGCCAAGGCAACCGAATACCGAGCCCCACACAAAGGTGGCGTTGTGGAGATGAGATGGGTAATTCACCCCATGATCGCGGACGAATGACGGGTTGCTTTGTGTTCGTGAAGGCTGTCTGTGAGGTATGCGAATTCAACGGAAGGTTCGGCTATGACCACTGCGCCGTCGTTGACGCGGGTGGCTTTTCTCGGGGACTATGTTCCCCGTCAGTGCGGGATCGCGACCTTTACGCGGGATCTCTGCGAGGCGGTGAGTGCGGCAGCGCCGGAGGCGGAATGCTACGCGGGGGCGGTGAATGATCGCGTGGAAGGCTATGACTATCCTTCGCGTGTGCGCTTTGAGTTGCAGGAGAAGGACATCGACTCGTATCGACGGGCAGCGGACTTTTTGAACTTCGACAACGCGGATGTGCTGTGCGTGCAGCATGAGTTTGGCATCTACGGCGGTGCGGCGGGCAGTCATCTGCTCGCGCTACTCAAAGAAGTGCGCATGCCGGTGGTGACGACGCTTCACACGCTGCTGCGAGAGCCGAATGGGACGCAGCGCAAGGTCATGAATGAGCTGATCCAGCGCAGCGAGCGGCTGGTGGTGATGGCGCGGAAGGGCGCGGAGATTTTGCGCGAGGTGTATGCGGTGCCGGAATCGAAGATCGCGGTGATCCCGCATGGCATCCCGGATGTGCCGCTGGTGGATTCCTCCACGGCGAAGGCGCAGTTCGGCGTGGAGGGACGGAAGGTGCTGCTGACGTTTGGGCTGATCGGACCTGGAAAAGGCATCGAGCATGCGATCGAGGCGCTGCCGGAGATCATCAAAAAGCACCCAGAGGTGGTGTACATCATTCTCGGTGCCACACATCCGCACCTGCTGGCGCATGAGGGTGAGCGTTACCGCCTGGGCCTGGAGTGGCTGGCGGAGGAGCATGGGGTGAAGGAGCATGTGATCTTTGATAACCGCTATGTGTCGCCGGCGGATCTGCGTGAGTTTGTGAGTGCGACGGATATTTACCTGACGCCGTATCTGAACCGCGAGCAGATCACCTCTGGCACTTTGGCGCAGGTGTTTGGCGCGGGGCGTGCGGTGGTTTCGACGCCGTATCATCATGCGGAGGAGCTTCTCACGGAGGGACACGGCATGCTGGTGCCGTTTTCAAAGCCTGCGGCCATCGCGGCGGCGGTGTGTGAGTATCTGGAGCGTCCGGGGCTGATCCAACAGACGCAGCAGGCTGCGTGGCAGGCGGGGCGTGAGATGATCTGGCCTGCGGTGGCGCATCGCTATCTGGAAACCTTTCGCGAGGCCTGTCTGGAGCGCCGCGCACCGGCACGCACGGCCTTTGCAGGCTGGACGGCAGGTCACAAGCAAGGGCTGCCCGCCTTCAAGTTGGACCACTTGGTGCGCATGACGGACAGCACGGGCATTTTTCAGCATGCGCTGCACACGGTGCCGGATTTTCATCACGGCTACTGCACGGACGACAATGCCCGCGCCTTCATCCTCTGCTGTCTGCTCGACGATCTGGGTGGCCGACCGCCCGGTGAGAGCTTGAACGGCCTTTCGACGACTTACCTCGCGTTTCTGGCCGCCGCGCTGAATCGCGACACAGGCGGCTTTCGCAACTTCATGAGCTTTGGTCGCCAATGGCTGGAGCCGGAAGGCAGCGAGGACAGTCATGGTCGTGCGCTTTGGGCGCTGGGCACCGGCAGCGTGCATGCGCACCACACCGGGCAGCAAAGACTGTGCGCGAGCCTGTTTGAGGCCGGGCTGGCCCGCGTGGAGGCCTTCACCTCGCCGAGAGCGTGGGCTTTCTGCCTGCTGGGCATTCATGAGTATTTGCGCGGCAATCCGCTGAACAGCGCCGCGATGGCCGCACGCGAGGTGCTGACGCGTGATCTGATGCGGCTGTGGAAACAGTGCGCCACAACGGAGTGGCCGTGGTTCGAGCCTGGGGCGACGTATGACAATGCACGCCTCAGCCAAGCGCTACTGCTTAGCGGACATGCGATGGACCACGCGGAGATGCAGGACATCGCGCTGCAATCACTGCGCTGGCTGGTTTCCATCCAAAAGACGCCGAGCGGCTGCTTCCGCCCCATCGGCAGCAATGGCTTCTGCATCCGCGATGGAGCACGAGCCCATTTTGATCAACAACCCGTCGAGGCGCAGGCCATGATCTCTGCCTGCCTAAGTGCGCATCACATCACGGGTGATCCCACCTGGCAGCGTGAAGCACGCCGCGCCTTTGAGTGGTTCCTCGGTCGCAATGACCTGGCGATGCCGCTATATGATCCCATCACGGGCGGCTGCGGCGATGGGCTGCACCCGGACCGTGTGAATGAAAACCAAGGAGCGGAGTCCACGCTCGCCTTCCACCTCGCTCTCGCGGAGATGACCTTTGCGCAGCACCCCCTACCCGCCCGCGCATGAGTCACCTCGCTATCCACCGCCATCACATCATCCTCCAGCCGGAGAGTGCTCGTGTGATCATCCGGCCATTCATTCCCTCCAGTGGTCGGCGGCTCTCCACCATCATCGGCCGTGCGCTGGCACTGACGGAGGAAGAGGTGGAGAAAGAACTAGCCGCGGTGCATGCGGACTTCGATAGCCGCCACTTCGACATCGAGCCGGTTCTCATGAGCCACTTTGCCAAGGTACAGTCGGAGATCTTCACGCAGCGTCCGCTCACTCGTTCACGGCAACTCCTCATCGGCGCTCTTTTCAGCGGTGAATACTCGCTGGAAGCCGCCGCACTTTTCAATCCCTCCATCGTGCCGCACCCGGATCAAAACGGCGTGCCCGCTGGCGGCCTGCGCTTCATCATGAGCCTCCGCGCCACCGGCGAAGGACACATTTCCTCCATCGAATTCCGCGAAGGCATCATCTCGCCGGATGGACACATCGAGCTCACGCCCGTGTCACGCTATGTGAGCCTGCCCGAGGTGCTGCCGAATCCCGGCTACCGCAAAAAGCGCTTCATGATCAAGCTGCACGAGATGGGCTTTGACAACGAATGCACCGCTGCCGTGATGGATGCCCTCGCACCCGAATTCACCCGCAGCGAGCTCGCCGTCCGCGTGGCCAGCGTGCGCCGAGAAAGCCTGCCACTCTCCCATGAAACCAAGCGCACGCTGGAGTGCATTCAGTGGCTAGCCGACTCGAACTACGAGCTGCGCTTCTCCGACAAGCTCGCTCTCAGCGAGCGCATCCTCTTTCCCGTCTCCGACAATGAGAGCAACGGCATCGAAGACGCCCGTTTCGTGCGTTTCGTCGATGACGACGGCACCGTCACCTACTGCGCCACCTACACCGCCTACAACGGGAGGGCGATCCTGCCTCAGCTCATCGAGACACAGGACTTCCTGCACTTTCGCGTGCTCACGCTCAATGGCGGTGCCGTGCAAAACAAAGGCATGGCGCTCTTTCCGCGCCGTATCGGCGGACGCCACGCCATGCTCTCGCGTCAGGATGACGAGAACCTCTTCGTCATGTTCAGTGATAATCCGCACTACTGGACCGATCCGCATCTCATCCTCCGCCCCGCCGAGGCCTGGGAGTCCGTGAAGATCGGAAACTGCGGCTCGCCCATCGAGACCGAGGCCGGTTGGCTCGTCATCACGCACGGCGTCGGCCCCATGCGGAAATACTGCATCGGAGCCGTGCTGCTCGATCTCGATGATCCCACGCGAGTCATCGGCCGCCTGCGTGAGCCTTTGCTCTGCCCCGTCGGCGTCGAGCGTGAGGGCTACGTGCCCAACGTCGTCTATAGTTGTGGTTCGCTGATCCACGGTGGCCAGCTCATCCTGCCCTATGCCATGAGTGACAAGGCCACCGCCATTGTCAGCATGCCCATCGTTGATTTGCTCAAAACATTGGTCGAAGGGGCTGCATGAGGTCTTTTCAATGCGCCTGCGGCAACGCGCTCTTCTTCGAAAGCTCGCGCTGTCTCAAGTGCGGCCTTGATGTCGGCTACGAACCCGTGCAGGGCCTCATCCGCCGCATCGATAAAACGTTTCGCCTCTGCTCCAACGGCCAGCGCTACGCCGCGTGCAACTGGCTAGTGCCCACCAGCTCCAGCGAGGCCTTTTGCACCTCCTGCCGCCTGAATCGCACGATTCCTGATCTCAGCAACGCGCTGAACCGCCAGCATTGGAGCCTCATGGAAGCCGCCAAGCGCCGCCTGCTGCACACGCTGCTCGGCTTGCACATTCCCCTGCCCACCCTGGCCGAAGATCCGCAAAACGGCCTCGCCTTTGACATCGTCAGCACCACGCTGAATCCCGCCGCCACCACCGGCCACCTCAGCGGCGTCATCACCGTCAGCCTCGAAGAAGCCGACGACACTTGGCGGCAGATCAACCGCCAGCAGCTCGGCGAAGCCTCCCGCACCCTCCTCGGCCATTTTCGACACGAAAGCGGGCATTACCTTTGGTATCGCTACCTCTCGCGGCTCGAATGGACCCATCCTTGGCGTATGGGCTTCCGCGAAATTTTTGGCAACGAAGCCCTGCACTACTCCGACGGCCTCGCTCGCCATTATCAATACGGCCCACCTGCCGACTGGCAGCAAAACTACATCTCTGCCTACGCCGCCTCGCACCCCTGGGAAGACTGGGCGGAGACGTGGGCACACTACCTGCAAATGGTCGATGGCTTTGAGACCTGCGAGCAGCTCGGCATCCGCAGCAGCGAGGCTCCCCTGCCCTCCAGCGCCTGCACCCTGCCCGCTGGCCTCGAAATCGACTCCTCCAGCGAAGACGCCAACTTCCACTCCTTGATCCAGCGCTGGATCAGCCTCGCCAGCATGATGAACGAAATCAGCCGCAGCTTTGGTGCCCCGTTTTTGTATCCCTATGTCATCTCACCCGCCGTCGCCCGAAAGCTGCGCCTCGCGCATCATTTCGCCGAGGTGTGGCGGTGATCACACCCCGCTCAAACGCCGCACCCACTGGCTTGGCGGGACGCCTTTTTCCTCAGCGAAGGCGCGGCTGAAGTGGGAGAAGCTCTGGTAGCCGACTTCGAGCGCGGCTTCGGAGACGTTGCAGCGACCGGTGGCGATGAGAGAGGCGGCTTTTTCGATTCGGGCACGGCGCAGCCAGTTAGACAAGGTGAGGCCCTCGACCTGCGTGAAGGTGCGGCTGAGGTGGCTTGCGGCGCAGCCAGCGACCGCGGCGAGTTCGTCGAGACTGGGCGGCGTCTCCAGTCGCTCCATGAGCACTTCCTTCACACGGCGCACACGCTCCTGCGAGCTGCGCAGCGTGCGGCTGATGGCTGTCTCGGAGCTGCTGGCCTCGGGACGAAAAAGAGCATGGATGAGATACTCGGTGAGCCTCGCGGTTTCGAGGAGTTGGCGGGCCTGGAAGCACAGCTGCGGCTGCATGGCCCCACGGGCCCAGCCTTCGTCCTCATCGCTCAGCGGCAGGCGCAGAAGAGCACGCTCCGTCCCTTTCACGAGCGGGCGAAAGGCCTCGTTCAGTTCGGTGTCGAGGCCGCCGAGTGTCTGGCGCAGCCAAGCCTCGGGAAAAACGAGCGTGAGGCACTCATGGCGCTCCCGCGAGGCGAGTCGGCGGGCGAGGCGGAGGTCCGCCGCTCCTGCTCGCAGCCAGCAAAGCGTGCGAGGCGGGATGCGTGTCTGCGTGCCGTCCCGCCAGTGGATTTCGGCTTCGCCGCGAAGGTTCAGATGGGCGAGCAACGCATCCGGCATCACCGCGCCTGTCCAATCGCTCTCCACGCGTTCGGGCGAGGTGTGCCAGAGGCGTTGGGGTTGGCTTGCAGGCGGATTCGGCATTGAGGCGTCTCTATTATTGATACTCGGTCTCAATTCAGGTTTAAAAAAGGGGAGCGTCGCTTTTTCACGTTCGCTCCCAAAGCTTCACTTCACATCCAGGCACACCACGCTGCCGTCGTTGTTGCGGCACAAAATGCGGCCATGGGCCAAAACGGGCTGCACATAGCTCTTCCCACCGAGCACCTGCACGCGGCTGAGGATGTCGATTTTGTCCGCGAGCAGCTTGGCGAGCACGAGCTCGCCTTTGCTCGTCAAAATGAGCGTGTGGCCATCGTCGCAGACGGTGGCGCGGCCTTTGTCGATCTCCGCGCTTTCCCAACGGGAGAGACCGGTGGCGAGGTCGATGAGGCGCAGGTCGTTCACGCCGCGCTTCGCGTCGTTGAAGGCGAGGATGTGACCCTGCACGGGCACACCGCTTTGGAAGAGCAGGCCCACCTCACGCTCGCTCCACAGCTCGGTGAGAGCCGTTTCATCCCACGCGAGCACGCGGCTGCCCATGGTGCCGGTGTGGGAGATGAAAAACAGATCGCCACTGCGCACCGGCGTGGCACAGTTGCAAAAATCGCGTGTCTCCGTGGCGTGACGAGCAAGCAATTTGCCATCGGCGACGGCACGCAGCTCGAGCGCCTCGCCTTTGAAGAGCACGAGCAGCTTCCCAGACACAAACGGCGTGGCGTAACCGGCTTCACCGCTGCCAGTCCGCCAGATTGTTTTGCCCGTGACAGCATCGAGGCACACGTTCGAGCCCTTCTCGCCACCGACATCGAGATAGAGCCTGTCTTCATGCAGCGCCGGACTCGTGGACCATCCATAAACGGGTCGCTTGCCGCCAAAGTCCTTCAAATAGCTCTTCTGCCACTTCACGCTGCCGCTGGCCGCATCCAGGCAAAGCAGATCGCCCTCGCGACTGAGCACGAAAACGCGTCCATCCGCCACCGTGGGTGTCGTAGCGGGGCCATAGGGCACGATGCTCATCTCGTGCGCCTTCGTTGGCACTTCAAAGGTATGCTTCCACACTGGCTTACCCGTTTCGAGTTCGAGGCAAAAAACGGTGTCGTGATCCGCGCCGTCGTTCCCAGCCGTGAAAACGCGGTCACCCACCACCGCGAAGCTCGCGAGCCCTTTGCCCAGCTCCGCCTTCCAAAGCACCGGCGGGCCATCCGCAGGCCATGTCGTGTTCCAACCCGTCTCCGGCGTCGTTCCATCGCCGCGAGGGCCTTGATAGCGCGGCCAGTCGCTCTCGGTCTTGGCCGTCGTTTCGGCGAAAACCGGCGCTGGAGAGGCTTTTCGCGTGCTGGCGGACTTTTTGGCTTCTTCCGGCAGCGGAGCCGAATCCTTCGTCGGCAGCGCGATGACCTCCGGCGGTGCTTTTTCACCCTCGCGACTCTCCCCGCCGATGGCGATGATCTTTCCCGCTCCAGCACTCAGCAACCGATGAAAATAACGCGGATGCGCCAGCTTCGCGATGCTCACCCAGGAACCGCTACGCAGTTCGAGCAGTTCACCGCTCACGCCACTCGCGAACAGCCGCCCTTCATGCGCCACCGCCGCGAAACCGAAGCCGCCGATCTTGTCCGCAGGCAGTTTCGGGCCTTCGCTCCACGTTCCGGTCGTCGAGTCGAGCACCGACACCGCCGTCGTCGTTTCATCTTCATCCGTCATGCCGCCGATGGCATACACCTTTGTGCCGATGGCCTGCACAGCCAACGCACGACGCTTGAAAGGCTGCGCATGGCTTTCCCAAGCCGCGTCCGCCTTGCTCAAATCGAGTGTTAGGTAAGTCTCATGCCACACCGCATCGCTTTCGCCTTCCAATCGCCAGCCGCCGACAACGTAAAGCGTTTCACCGCACACGATGCTGTCGTGACTGGAGCGCCGCTGCGGCAGTTTCGGCAGCGGATGCCACTTCCCATCGCTCACGCGATACAGCGCCGCGGTCTCGCTCGACCACAAATCCTGCCCCGCGCCTTTTTCATTCCGCGCTGCCATGCCGCCGATGCGGATGACGCCATCCTTGGCCACCACGAGCGAGGCACCCTGCGCAGGCTCATCTTTGAGCAACGCCTCCCATTTTTCCGCACCCGGCTTCCAGCGGAAGAGATCACCATGAACCTCGTCGCGGTTGTATTTGTGCCGCTTGCCGCTGTGCCCGCCGTAAAAGTACAGCGCACCATCCGGCGTGCCCGCCGCGCCAAAGCTGGCGACGGGTAGCGGCAGTTCCGGCGGCGTGTCGGCAGCCAGCGCAAACGAAGCTGCCAACAGAAAAGAGAGGAGAGAAAGGGCTTTCATGGGGCTTGTGCGATACTCCGCCTACGACCGCCCGCTTGCGCCGGTTTGCGCAAAGCTGGCGGTGAAATGACTTAGCTCATACTTTCGCGCAAACGAGCGTCATTCTTCATCAAGCAGGCCAAAGCGTGCGTCAGTGCCGATGGCTAGAGCAGTGGCCGCATGAAACTCCACCATCGCTTCCGCCTATTCCTCTGTCTCTGGCCACTCACCGCTCTCGGACAAGCTCCCAACACCACGCCGCCTCCTTTTGGTGAACCTATCCCAGTGCCGCTGACTCAAGGCGATACCTCAAACGCCACTGGTGCCGTTTTGCCGGAGGTGGTCATCGTGGACTCGCGCAACGCTGCCAAAGGTTCCGAAGTAGCGGCTTCGACGACGGTGCTGAATCAAGATGCGTCGGTCTTCTCCCTGGCCACTTCAATGCGTGATTACCAGCGCTATGAGCCAGGTGTGAGCGTGCCCTTCGGATTCAGCGGCAGCGGGCCCAGTCGCAGTGGTCGCAGCGGCACTGGCAGCATCAACATCCGCGGTCTCGATGGCAATCGCGTGCTCATGCAGACCGATGGCATCCGCCAGGCAGACCAGTTTAACTTTGGCGGCACGACCAACATCGGACGCGATTACATCGACGTGGATGCTTTGAAGCAGGTGGAGATCCTCAAAAACGCCGCATCCTCTCTTTATGGCAGCGATGCCCTCGGCGGTGTGGTCTCTTTTGTGACGAAAGACCCGTCCGACATCCTCAATGGCAAAAACTGGGGCGTCGAATCCACATCACGCTTCGATACGA